>JAUVQU010000018.1 GCA_030597965.1 Cellvibrionaceae bacterium | reverse complement strand
CATTATGAAACTTAAATAATCTTGATATGTTAGATACTGAACCGCTACTTCAGAATACCGACTTCCCGCCGATTAAGCGTGCCGCGCTAGACACTCTGCAGGTGAACTTAGGCTATCTATGTAATCTGAGCTGCACCCATTGCCATGTGAATGCTGGCCCCAAGCGTACGGAGCTCATGGAAAAAGACACCGTGGATCAGCTGCTGGATTTTATAGGCCAGCAAGGTATATCGTGTCTTGACCTTACGGGTGGTGCGCCGGAAATGAACCCTCATTTTGACTACCTTGTTATTGAAGCGCGCAAGCGCAATGTCAGAGTGATTGATCGCTGTAATCTGACGATATTATTGGAGCCTGGGTTTGAGGATGTTGCCGATTTCTTGGCAGCGCAAAAGGTGGAGATATCGGCGTCATTGCCTTGCTATGAAGAGGCTAATGTTAACGAGCAGCGAGGTAAAGGGGTGTATCAGCAGTCCATTGAAGCTTTGCAGAAGCTCAATGCATTGGGGTACGGAACGGAGTTGCCGCTGGATCTTGTGTACAACCCTAACGGTGACTTTCTACCTCCGCCTCAGGAAATATTAGAGGCGGATTACAAGCGTGAGCTCAATGAAAAGCACGGCATTGTCTTTAATCGTTTGTTGACGATTACCAATATGCCAATCAGTCGATTTGGCAGTATGTTGCTCTCGAAGAATAAGTACGAAGATTATATGGAGCTGCTCAAAAATAGTTTTGCTGCAGCTAATGTGCCGGGAGTTATGTGTCGCTCGCTGATCAGTGTTGATTGGCAGGGCTATGTTTATGATTGTGATTTTAATCAGATGCTGGATTGGCCGTTGCTTTGGCGTCAATCCTCTTCAGCTGTGATTGGTCGCGATAGAACTCATATTGGTGAGCTGATCGATAAGAGCCTGGAGGGTGAGCCGGTTGTGGTGGGCGATCATTGTTATGGTTGTACCGCTGGACAGGGCAGTAGCTGTGGTGGTGCGCTAAACGGTGAATTAAATTGAAGCCGGTCGTTAGTATTGTGATACCTGTGCACAACGAGGCGGCCGTTATTGAGCAAACTCTACAACCTTTGCAGCGATTCCGTGAGCAGGGTGTTGAGCTTATTGTCGTGGATGGGGGCAGTAAGGACAGTACTGAGGAAGTAGCTAAGCCCTTAGTTGATCTGTATTTACACTCAGAAAAAGGCCGGGCCTGCCAAATGAATCATGGCGCTGCGCACGCGAGTGGGCAAGTTCTTTTGTTTCTACACTCGGATACTCTTTTGCCGGATGATTTTTTAACGCCTTTTTTCGTAGTAAAAGAGAAATTATGGGGCTTTTTCCCTGTGCGCTTATCAGGTGCTCATTGGCTTTTACGTTGCGTAGAGAAAAGTATGAATCTGCGCTCACGGCTAACACGAGTGGCGACAGGGGACCAAACGATTTGGGTGACGCGTTCACTGTGGTCTGATGTGGGAGGGTTTCAATCGATTCCATTAATGGAGGATGTGGAGCTGAGTAAGCGTCTGCGTAAGATTGAGCCACCCTTGGTGGCTGACCAGCCAGTAGTGACGTCCAGTCGACGTTGGGAGTCCCGGGGTGTTGTGGGTACGATTTTGCTGATGTGGCGGTTAAGGCTGCTCTATTTTTTAGGTGTTTCGCCCAGTTATTTGGCTGCCAGGTATTGAGTGAAATGAACAATCAATCAGAGCTTGTTAATCAAGTTTGTGTCATTCAATTTGCCAAAACACCGAGGCTTGGTAAAGTCAAAACTCGAATGCAGCCACATCTGAGTGAGCAGCAGAGCTGTGATCTGCACGCGGCGTTAACAGTGCACACCCTGGGCCGGTTAAATAACGGTGTATGGGATTATCGGCTCTACTGGGCAGGAGAAAGTGATGCCCATTGGCGTGAGAGTCTGTCGTTACAAGCTCAATGCTTTCATCGTCAGGCCGGAGAATGTCTGGGTGAGCGCATGGCGCAAGCTTTTGCTGAAACTCTGCCTAATTATAAGTTCGTAGTTTTGGTTGGCAGTGATTGTCCATTTTTAGAGTCTGTTCATATTGAGGGATCGATAGCCGCTTTGAAACAGGGGAGTGATGTGTGCTTGATACCCGCTCATGATGGTGGTTATGTCGCCATTGCTTTAAAAAATCCCTCTCCAGAGTTATTTGTCGGGGTCGATTGGGGGAGTGACAGGGTGCTTAATCAAACCTTAGCTCAAGCGGCAGAGTTAAAAGTTTCAACTCATTTATTACCCGCGCTTTCAGATGTCGATAGACCAGAAGACCTACCTTTACTGAAAGGTTTTGAGTGGGCTGCTCCGATTTTACGTTCAGTTGAAACAGGGGTTGACCGTCCCTCCTCAGAAGTATAATGTCGTTCCTGACCAGCTTAAAAATTAATAACAATAACTAGTAGTGATTATCGTTTAAGGAGATTTCGGTATGAGCAGTGTGGTCCTAAGTAATAAGAAATCTAATAGTAAAAGTTCCGCTAAAAAAAGCAGCCGTTCCCAGGCAAAAGACGATACACGTAGACGTTTAGATGAGAGGCTTGAAGAAATGAAGCTCGCTCGTCAATTGCGTGAATTTGATTTTGACCTGTAAGGGTTGTTAGCAATAAAAAAGGTCGCATAATGCGGCCTTTTTTATTGTCTGTTCGATCAGTGACTGAATTGCTGGCCTGTGTGTTCTTTGCTGTCGTCACTGATTAAATAGAGGTAGAGAGGCATCAAATCTTCGGCGGGTTTTACTGATGCGGGGTTCTCGCCAGGGTAGGCTGCGGCACGCATGTTGGTGCGAGTGGCGCCGGGGTTGACGCTGTTGCTGCGAATCTTGGTGGTGCCTTCCAGTTCCTGCGCGAGGGTCTGCATTAGATTTTCTTGGGCAGCTTTTGAGGCTGCGTAAGCTCCCCAGAAAGCACGGCCTTCATAGCCGACACTGGACCCTGTAAATAGAATGCTGCCGCCATCGGAGTGTTCCATCACGGGTAGTAATGATCGGGTCAGCATAAAGGGTGCATTCACATTAACCTGCATGACCCTCAGCCATACATCTTGGGAGTAGTTGGATAAGGGAGTGTGTTCACCGAGGTCGGCGGCGTTATGTAAAAGGCCGTCTAAACGACTAAATTCATCGTAAAAAGCCTGGGCCATATCGTCATAATCTTTGGCGCAGGCTCCTTCAAAGTTAATAGGGTATATAGCCGCTTGCGGGTGGCCGGCGGCTTCTATTTCGTCGTAAACACTTTCCAGTTTTTGAGTGGTGCGACCTAATAAGATCACTGTCGCACCATGCGCTGCAAAGGTTTTTGCGGCAACGCGGCCGATGCCATCGCCTGCGCCGGTGATGGCAATCACCTTGTCTTTAAGGAGGTCGGGGCGAGGTTGGTAGTTGGGATCAAGCTGTGTCATAAGGTGAAATCTTTGTTTTAGTAATGAATCTGGTGATTATAACTGAGGTTGTGAGCAGAGTGTTTTCTGTGGAATTATAACAGTGACTCGATGAGCACTCTTATTTCGTTGGCATGATCAACTGTGTAGTCAGCCTGCCAGGCTTCCGCCTCTTGCCGATTCTCTACGTAACCATAGGCGGCGGCAATAGTTGGGCTGCCTGCATTTTTACCGCAATCGATATCGCGCTGGTGATCGCCAACATAAACAATTTCTTCGGGTTTGCACTCAAATTTATGTGCCGCAAGATAGATTGATTCTGGATGCGGTTTTCTTTCTGTCACATGGTCTGGGCAGATAAGGCAATCTTGTGGGGGTATAAGGTTTAATGCTTTCAGCAAAGGTTCTGCGTATATAACCGGTTTGTTGGTGGCGACACCCCAGGCAATATCATTATCGACCAGCCAATCCAATAACTCTTGAACACCTGGAAAGGTGTGTGAGGCGTCTGCCAGGTGTTGGGTGTAGAGGTCTAGTAGTCGCACTCTGAGGCGTTCAAATTCAGGGTGTGAGTCATCCATATCAAAACCGAGGCTTACCAGTGCTCGGGCTCCCTCGGAGACGGTATTGCGAATACTCCGATCGCTAGGGGCGTCACGGCCTTCCTCTTTGAGGAGGGCTTTGAGTGTCACAATGAAGTCGGGTGCAGTATCGACAAGGGTGCCATCAAGATCGAAGACAACGGCTTTAATGCCCATAAAAATCAGATCTCAACTGGTTTGGTGGTGTGCAGCATGTAGTTCACACTGACATCATCGTCATTTAGGCGATAGTTTTGGGTGATTGGGTTGTAGGTCAGGCCCGTCATATGCTCAAGGTTTAGGTTGGCCTGACGAATCCAGTTGGATAGTTCGGAGGGACGAATAAATTTTTTATATTCGTGGGTGCCTTTAGGAAGCATTTGTAATAGGTACTCTGCGCCTAGTACGGCAAATGCGTAGGCTTTAGGGTTGCGGTTGATTGTGGAGAAATAAACGTCTCCACCGGGCTTGCAGAGTTTGGCGCAGGCTTTAATTACTGAGCTGGGGTCGGGCACGTGTTCCAGCATTTCCATGCAGGTCACAACGTCATATTGACCAGCTTGTTCTTCGGCGATGTCTTCGGCGGTTATTTTACGGTACTCAACCGTTACACCGCTTTCCAGGCTGTGCAGCTTCGCGACTTCAAGCGGGGCTTCTCCCATGTCAATACCCGTTACGGTGGCGCCTCGCTGCGCTAATGCTTCGGACAGAATGCCGCCGCCACAGCCTACGTCGATGATTTTCTTACCCGCCGCTGGAGAGCGTTCGTCTATGTAGTTACTGCGCAGTGGATTGATATCGTGCAGGGGTTTGAATTCGCTGTTTTTATCCCACCAGCGACTGGCCAATGCTTCAAACTTGGCGACTTCTGCGTGATCGACGTTGCTCATAATAATGTGTTCCGGTTTTTTGATTTGTGTGTTGTGCAATTTTTAATTGCGCTTACTTTATGGCATTTTTATTTGTTGTATCTATGTTCCCGATGCTTTGATTCGCTTCGCCCAGGTTTGCGCTTTTTCGCGTAATGCCTGCTCGTCAATGGTCTGTAGCTGCCGGTCTTTGAGTAGTATCTTACCATTAGTCCAAACATGGCTGACCTGATGGCTGCACTGACTATAGGCCAGGTAAGAGGCAGGGTTGAATAAGGGTGTTGCCTCAAGGCTGTCTATTGAGATGGCGGTTATGTCGGCGGCCTTTCCAATTTCCAGACTGCCTATTTTATCTTCTTGTCCAAGGGCTTTTGCCCCATTGATGGTGGCCAAAGCAAGAGTTTGGTGGGCATTCAGGGTGCTGGCGTCCTGGCTAACACCCTTGGCCAGTAATGAAGCTGTGCGCATTTCCCCCAATAGATCTAAATCGTTATTGCTGGCAGCGCCGTCGGTACCCAGCGCTACATTGACACCAGCATCCTGTAACTTTTTTACGGGGCAGAAGCCGCTGGCTAATTTAAGGTTGGATTCCGGGCAGTGAATGACATGCGCACCTGTTGTTGATAAGAGTTCAATGTCGCTGTTGTTGGCTTCGGTCATGTGTACACATTGAGTCAGTGGTGATAACAGCCCCAGTTGATTGAGTCTGTCGATGGGGCGCAGTCCACTTTCAGCTACCGCATCGTTCACTTCTTTGGTGGTTTCATGCAGGTGGATTTGTATGGGGGCCTGTAGTTCTTCTGCCAGTACAGCGATGCGCTTTAGGGGTTCGTCAGAAACCGTATAGGGGGCGTGGGGACCAAAGCCTATGGTGATGCTTTCATTGGAGCGATAGTTGTCGTGAAGAGCTAATCCTTTGTTGATGTAATCGTTTGCGTCTTGAGCCCAGGCGCTTGGAAAATCTAATATAGGGAAGTACAGCTGGCAACGCATGCCGGTGTTTAGTGCTGCTTTGGCTGTTTCTTCGGGGAAAAAGTACATGTCTGCGAAGCAGGTCGTGCCGGAGCGGATCATCTCGGCAATGGCCAGTTCGCTACCATCTTGCACAAACTCAGGTGATACCCATTTCCCCTCTGCTGGCCAAATATGTTCTTCAAGCCAGGTTTGCAGCGGGTAGTCATCGGCATAGCCTTTGAAGAGGCTCATAGCGGCATGCCCGTGGGCGTTGATGAGGCCGGGTATCAGAATGTGATTATCCAAAACGACCTGCTCTTTGGCTTGGTAACGTTTCTCGGCCTCTGATTGCGGAACAACACCTATTATTTTTCCCTGATTTACGGCGAGGGCGCAGTCTTCCAATACGGTATTTTCTGGAATGACGGGAATAGTCCAGCGGGCAGTAATCAGCAAGTCGATGATTTGGCGGCTCATGTTATGAATTCCTGTGGGGCATGCTGGTGTGTGGTCATTGAGCCTGCCTGTCTTGGTTTATATTTGCCCTATGCGGTCAATAATCGCTCGACAAAAGTGCTTGTTATGCGCTTTTTTGTGGTGGGGAGTATAACCTGAGTTTGGTTGAATAAGCAGGCTTCAAAGTACTTGGTTTAGGGCTTGGTATAAGGGCTGTTTTAGGGGGTAGTTTAGTACGCTTTACGCTGGCTTTTGTGATAGGATTATCCGCTTTAATTGACGTAGAAAAAGTGGGCGAGTCGAGCTGACGAAACTCACTGACAATGCGCGATTAACAAGGCTCCTTTTAAGCGTCTTTTTAGTTTTTAAAAGGCGCATAGTGGCCATTGCAATTAATAATAATAGAGGCCTTTCCTGAAAGCGAAATATCTTTCGTGCCAGGGCCTCGAGATAATTAGGGAATACCGGCTTTATGGGTGACATCGCAAAAGAAATCCTTCCTGTAAATATCGAAGACGAGTTAAAGCAGTCCTATTTAGATTACGCCATGAGTGTGATCGTTGGTCGTGCGCTGCCAGACGTGCGAGACGGCTTAAAGCCTGTGCATCGCCGCGTATTGTTTGCGATGAGCGTCCTCAATAACGACTGGAATAAAGCTTATAAGAAATCGGCCCGTGTGGTGGGTGACGTAATCGGTAAATATCACCCGCACGGTGACTCGGCTGTTTACGAGACCATTGTACGTATGGCGCAGCCGTTCTCTCTCCGCTACATGCTGGTTGATGGTCAAGGTAACTTTGGTTCTGTGGATGGTGATAGCGCTGCTGCGATGCGATACACCGAAATCCGCATGCAGAAAATTGCCCACGACTTATTGGCCGATCTCGATAAAGAAACCGTTGATTTTGTGCCCAACTACGATGGCACTGAGCATATCCCTGCGGTGATGCCGACGCGTGTCCCTAACCTGCTGGTGAATGGCTCTTCCGGTATTGCCGTTGGTATGGCGACGAATATTCCCCCGCACAACCTGACGGAAGTGGTGAAAGGTTGTTTGGCTTATATCGACAATGAAGACATCACAATCGATGAGTTGATGGAAATTATCCCCGGCCCAGATTTCCCCACCGGCGGTATTATTAATGGTCGTGCGGGTATTGTGCAGGCCTACCGTACCGGTCGTGGTCGTATTTATGTTCGAGCGAAAGCCAATATTGAGCGAGATGATAAGACCAACAAAGAAACCATTATCATTACTGAAATTCCATACCAGTTGAACAAAGCCCGTTTGATCGAAAAAATCGCCGAACTGGTTAAAGATAAGAAGATTGAAGGTATTTCTGAGCTGCGTGACGAGTCCGATAAAGACGGTTTGCGCGTGGTGATTGAGCTTAAACGCAATGAAGTGGGTGAGGTGGTTCTGAATAACCTGTTTGCCCAGACTCAATTGCAAAGTGTATTTGGCATTAACGTGGTTGCGTTGGTGGATGGTCAGCCTAAAATTTTAAACCTTAAGCAGATGATCGAGTATTTTGTTCTGCATCGCCGTGAGGTGGTGACTCGTCGTACGGTTTATTTGTTGCGTAAAGCTCGTGAGCGTGGCCATATCCTGGAAGGTTTGGCGGTAGCCATTGCCAATATTGATCCGGTGATTGAGTTGATCAAAGCCAGTCCGTCGCCTGCGGAAGCCAAAGAGGCGTTGATTGCTAAAGGTTGGCCTACCGGTGATATCAGTCAGTTTCTTGAGCGTGCCGGCGAAGGTGCATGTCGCCCAGAAGGTTTGGATGCGTCTTTTGGTATACGCGATAACGCTTATTATTTATCGCCGGCACAAGCACAGGCCATTCTGGAATTGCGTCTGCATCGCTTAACGGGAATGGAGCACGATAAATTATTAGCTGAATACACCGATAAGCTTGAGCAAATTGCCGAGTTTTTAGAGATTTTGGGTAGTTCGACGCGCTTGATGCAGATTATTCGTGATGAGCTGAAAGAGGTTGTTGAAAATTATGGCGACGAACGTCGTACCGATATTCAAAGCTCGCAGTTGGATCTCACCATTGAAGATTTGATCACAGAAGAAGATCGTGTTGTCACCATTTCTCACGGTGGTTACGCCAAGACCCAGCCGTTGGATGCTTACCAAGCGCAGCGTCGGGGCGGTATGGGTAAAGCGGCGACCTCAGTGAAGGATAAAGACTTTGTTGAGCATCTATTGATTGCCAGCACGCACGATACGATCTTGTGCTTTACCAATGCCGGTAAAGTGTATTGGTTGAAGGTGTATCAGATCCCTGTGGCGGGTCGTCAATCACGCGGTCGCCCGATGGTGAATTTATTACCGCTGGATGAGGGTGAGCGCGTTACCTCCATACTGCCGGTAAAAGAATATGATGATGAACATTATATTTTCATGTCGACCGAGCGCGGTACGGTTAAGAAGACGGTTTTATCCCAGTTTGCCCGTCAGCGCAGTGTTGGTTTGCGAGCCATTGAATTAGATGAAGGCGACAGTCTGGTGAACACAGCCATTACCGATGGTGATTGTGATGTCATTTTGTTTGCTTCGAGTGGCAAGGCTGCACGATTTAAAGAGTCTGATGTACGAGCAATGGGTCGCACCTCTCGTGGTGTTCGTGGTATCCGTATCACTGAAGATCACAAAGTAATTTCCATGGTTATTCCTCAAGAGGGCGGCAATGTGATGACCGTGAGTGAAAACGGTTACGGTAAGCGCACTAATGTTGAGGATTTCCCAACCAAGGGTCGCGGTAATCAAGGCGTTATCGCTATGCAGATGAGTGAGCGAAATGGTGCCTTAGTGGGTGCTGTTCAGGTATTCGATGGTGAAGAAATTATGTTGATTTCGGATCAGGGTACTTTGGTTCGTACGCGTGTCGATGAAGTCTCAGTGCTGAGCCGAAATACTCAGGGTGTCCGTGTGATTCGCTTGAAAGAGGGTGAAAATCTTGTCGGCGTTGAGTCTATTAAAGAGAACTCTTCTGATGAGAATCCCTCTGATGAAAGTGTGGCAAGTGATAGCGAAGGCGAAGCTGAAGAATAAATTTGGCAGCGAGTGAATAATGTCCGAGCAAAATAAGACAGAACAATCTGTAGAAGAGAAAGCTGCACTAGACGCTTTACGTGTACAGATCGATCAGATTGATGGTGAAATCGCTCGCTTAATCAGTGAGCGGGCCAGTTGTGCGCAACAGGTGGCAACGGTTAAAAAGGCAAACACCGATGGTGAGATTGTCTATTACCGTCCAGAGCGTGAAGCGCAGGTGTTGCGCAAAGCCATGGAGCGTAATAAAGGACCGTTAGATGATGAAGAAATGGCCCGTCTGTTTCGTGAAATCATGTCGGCCTGTTTGGCGCTGGAACAGCCGATTAAAGTCGCCTTTCTAGGCCCAGAGGGCACTTTTACGGAGCAGGCTGCACTGAAGCATTTTGGCCACTCGGCGGTAAGTGTGCCTATGTCTGCGATTGATGAAGTCTTTCGTGAGGTTGAGGCGGGTGCAACACAGTATGGTGTGGTGCCAGTGGAAAACTCAACGGAAGGTGTTGTTAATCATACCCTCGATAATTTTATTGGCTCAGGCTTGAAGATTTGTGGTGAAGTGGAATTGCGAATTCACCATCATTTGCTCGTGTCGGATGTCACTAAAACGGATTCTATTACGCGCATTTATTCCCATTCTCAGTCTCTGGCTCAGTGCCGTAAGTGGCTGGATTCTCACTACCCTAATGCTGAGCGAGTTCCGGTGAGTAGTAATGCTGAAGCAGCGCGCCGTATTAAAGGTGAGTGGAATGCGGCGGCTATTGCGGGTGAGATGGCGGCGGACAAGTACCATTTGACTACGTTGGCTGAGAAAATTGAAGATCAGCCCGATAATTCCACGCGATTTTTGGTGATTGGAACAGAGCAGGTTTCAGCGAGTGGTGACGATAAATCGTCGGTTGTTATTGCTATGCGTAATGAGCCCGGCGCGTTACATGAGCTGTTAGAAGTATTTCATCGCTATCATGTCGATTTGACCCGCGTGGAAACCCGGCCATCGCGTAGTGGTAATTGGAATTATGTGTTCTTTATTGATTTTAATGGCCATATCGAAAACGAGTCGGTAGCTAAGGCCCTGGAAGAAGTGGGTCGTTTGGCTTCAGATCTAAAAATACTTGGTTCATACCCTAAAGCGGTACTATAAGAATCATTGCCTTGATGAGAAACCATTTTGAACGTTCCTATTAATCGTCTTGTTGTCATTGGAATCGGTTTGATTGGTGGCAGCCTTGCGGCTGCTGCTAAGCAGGCGGGTGCTTGCAGGGAAGTCATTGGTATTGCTCGTCGCCAGAAAACCTGCGAAGACGCTGTACGTTTAGGTATTGTCGATCGAGCTTATTTACAGCTGGCGGATATCGCTCAAGAGCTGGGTGCTGGTGATGTGGTGTTCATCTCAGTGCCAACGCTGAGTGTTGAAAAGCAGTTGGTCATTTGTAGGGATTCATTATCGGCCGATGTAACCATAACCGACGGTGCCAGTGTTAAAGGCTCTGTTATTGAGTCGGTGCGTCGAGTTTATGGTGAGCTGCCTGCTCAGTTTGTGGCGGGGCATCCTATCGCGGGCTCTGAGCGCAGTGGTGTTGAAGCTTCAGACCCCGATCTATACAAGCAGCATCGCGTTATTTTAACGCCGACCGATGAGACGGGTGCGGAACATCAAAGTTTAGTTACTGACCTTTGGCGTGCTGTTGGTGCCGAGGTTTTGATTATGCCGGTTGCTGAGCATGATGAAGTGTTGGCAGCAACCAGTCACTTGCCGCACCTGATTGCTTACTCTCTTGTTGATACCTTAGCGCACGACTCTGAGAACGAAAATATCTTCCGCTATGCCGCGGGTGGTTTTAGGGATTTTACGCGTATTGCGTCCAGTGACCCAATCATGTGGCACGACATTATGCAGGCTAATAGGGACAGTGTTTTGTCCTCATTGGATTTGTTTACGGATAACTTATCACGATTGCGCGATGCCATTGAGGCTTCGGATGGCGAGCATATGCTGGGTGTTTTTACTCGCGCTAAAGCTGCCCGCGACCACTTCACTAAAATGTTAACCAAGCAGGCTTACAGTAGTAGCTCCATGCCAGATAAATTAATTAGTTATATCGCTAAACCTAGCAAAACGGTCACTGGGGAGCTGCGTGTTCCGGGTGATAAATCAATTTCTCACCGCTCCATTATGTTGGGCGCCTTAGCTGAAGGCATTACTGAAGTGGAAGGCTTTCTTGAGGGTGAGGATGCACTGGCGACCCTGCAGGCTTTCCGCGATATGGGGGTGGTCATTGAGGGGCCGGATGAAGGCTATGTAAAGATTCATGGTGTGGGTTTGCATGGTTTGCAGGCCCCGCCGGGGCCTTTGTATGTCGGTAACTCAGGTACCTCAATGCGTCTTTTGGCAGGCTTATTGGCCGGGCAGGCCTTCGATAGTGAGTTGACAGGAGATGAGTCACTGTCAAAGCGACCTATGAATCGTGTGGCCAATCCATTGCGTGAAATGGGTGCTGCGGTTGAAACGGCTGAGGGTGGTCGTCCGCCGGTAAAAATTAAGGGTGGGCAGTCTCTGCAGGCAATTAACTACACTATGCCGATGGCCAGTGCGCAGGTGAAATCCTGTGTGTTGCTGGCGGGTTTATACGCTGAGGGTGAAACTCTGGTAACAGAGCCTGCGCCAACACGTGATCACACTGAGCGTATGTTGAATGGTTTTGGTTATCCCGTCGAGCGTGAGGGTGCTACGGCAAAATTAAGCTCGGGCGGAAAGTTGCAGGCAACCAAGATAGAGGTGCCATCGGATATTTCATCTGCGACATTCTTTATGGTGGCGGCGGCTATTGCGCCTAATTCGGATGTAACCTTAACTCACGTAGGTATTAATCCAACCCGCGACGGTGTGATTAATATTTTACGTTTGATGGGTGCTGATATTTCGCTGGCTAATCAGCGCGAAGTGGGTGGTGAAACAGTAGCGGATGTTCGCGTGCGTTATGCGCCATTGAAGGGCATTGCCATACCAGAGGATCAGGTGCCTTTAGCAATTGACGAGTTCCCTGCATTGTTCATTGCTGCGGCTTGTGCTGAGGGGCAAACTATTCTTACCGGAGCTGAAGAGCTGCGGGTTAAAGAGAGTGATCGTATTCAGGTGATGGTTGATGGCTTGGTGACGTTGGGTGTTGATGCCCTGGCGACAGAAGATGGAGCAATTATTAATGGTGTGGGTGGTGAGTCTGCCGCATTCGGTGGCGGTGAGATTGAGAGTCATCATGACCATCGTATCGCCATGTCGTTTACTATTGCATCACTAAGAGCTGCGGCTGATATTGTTGTGCGTGATTGCGCCAATGTGGCGACTTCGTTTCCTACCTTTGTGGCCTTGGCGCGCAAAGCCGGCATGAACTTGGATGTTACCGAGAGTTAATCGGTAAGGTGTGTAATGCGGGTGATATAAAAACGAGCTTCGGCTCGTTTTTTTGTGAGTGGCAATATAGAGGTGAGACTGTAGGATATATCTTACGTGACATAGAGTGATATCTTGTAGCGTAATGTTGAGTGTTTTAGCAGGATAGGAGTGCGGCATGGATGCCAGCAAGGAAGCACGCTTGGCTAGGATGGCCTTGGCAGTACTCGCTATGTAATTGCATGGATGCGTATTAATGTTTATTCGTTCATTGAAAGCATGGCGGACTCACGGTCACCTGCATTGTGTAGGTGACCGTTTTTTTTGACTCTTAATTAGCTTTTTAAGGATGGATTATGATCAAGGATGAGATGTTTCAGAAGGTTTTTATTCGGTTGTTGATGGTGTTTTGCCTGACTGTTGGTTTAGCTTCGGCAAGTATGGCTGAGCCACCGGGAGATTCGCAACCGGTCAATATCAATCAGGCAAATGCCCTGGAAATTGCAACTAATTTAAAGGGTATTGGCTTAAAGCGTGCAGAGGCCATTGTAGCTTGGCGGGAAGAGTACGGTGATTTTGGGAGTGCTGATGAGTTAGTTGAGGTAAAAGGTGTTGGTGAGTCTACGTTAGAGAAAAACCGTCATCTTATTTTGTTGGAATAATTTAAGGTTTCTGCTGGTTGTTGCTTAGCTGGCAGGTTAGAATTTAACTTATATTTTAACCCAGCGTATGCTGGGTTTTTTGGTTTTTGGCTGGTCGAAATAAATTAATCAATGTTATGGTCATGTGATGGTGTCTGGTTGCCAGTTTTCAGATAAATAACGTTTAAGTGGATGTGTATGAATCAACAGATAGCACCCCCCAGAATACTGGTCGCTATGGACTTTGATGATCAAGCGGCATGCCTTGCCATGGCTGACCGTCTTGACCCTAAGCTGTGCCGTATGAAAGTCGGCAAGGAGCTTTTTACCAGTGCAGGGCCGCAGGTGGTTGAGGCTTTAATGCAGCGTGGTTTTGATGTGTTTCTGGATTTGAAATTTCATGATATTCCCAACACCTGCGCTAAAGCTGTTAAAGCGGCGGCTGAACTGGGTGTTTGGATGACTAACGTTCATGCCAGTGGTGGTGAGCGCATGATGGTGGCTGCTCGTAATGAGCTGGATAAGCGCGCAGGCCCAAATCCACTGCTGATTGCTGTCACTGTGCTGACCAGTATGGATCAAGCGGATTTAAATGGAATTGGTATTTCTGAAGAGCCACGACAGCAGGTGTTAAATCTTGCTGCGCTTGCACAGCGCAGTGGCATGGATGGTGTTGTCTGCTCTGCTCAGGAGTCGTCAATGTTAAGGGAGCAGCTTGGCCAGGATTTTTGTTTGGTTACGCCAGGAATTCGCCCGGCGAACAGTCAGGCTGATGATCAGCGCCGGATTGTGACGCCTGATCAGGCTATTGAGCTGGGCAGTCATTATCTTGTTATCGGAAGGCCAATTACTCAGGCGGCAGATCCAGTGGCTGTGTGTGCAGCCATTGCAGAATCTATTGCCAGTTAACGACAGTTTTTAGTAGAGATGTTTATGCCAGAGACAGTAATTACGATTGATGGCCCCAGTGGTGCAGGTAAGGGGACCGTCTGCCAATTGGTAGCAGACCGGTTGGGCTTTCACTTGTTGGACAGTGGGGCTCTGTATCGTCTGACAGCATTGGCGGCAGAAATTCAATCCGTGTCATTTGACGATGTTGAGGCGCTTGCAGATGTTGCCGAGACGATGAGCGTGAAGTTTGAGGTGACCGAGAGTGGTGTTGCTACTCTCCTGGATGGAAAGGATGTCAGCCGCGCTATTCGTCAGGAGCATGTCGGTATGAATGCATCAAAGGTTGCAGCTTGTCAGCCGGTTCGCGATGCGTTGTTACAGTTCCAGAGGAATTTTGTTCAGGCACCTGGTTTGGTGGCTGATGGTCGAGATATGGGAACAACGGTTTTCCCCGGCGCTGCGGTAAAAGTTTTTTTAACGGCCAGTGCAGAAGAGCGAGCTCGTCGTAGAGTTTTACAGTTGGATCAGGCGGGTAATGCAACGGATTATGACGCCATTTTATTGGATATCAATGAAAGGGATAGGCGTGATATGGAGCGTAATAGCTCGCCGCTAGTGGCTGCGGCTGATGCTCTTCAGTTGGACAGTACAGAGATGAGTATTGATGAAGTACTTGAGGTGATATTGGCTCGAGTTGAGGAGGGGTCTTAGTGGCAAAGGTGATTCTGTGGGTTAAAAGAATAGTACTGATATTACTGGTTGTTTTTCTGGTGATGCTTGGTATTTGGTTTAGTGCCGATAACACTCAGGGTGTTCGGGTCATATTGTTGGGTTTTGATATGCCGGAAATGACTTTAGGTGTTGTGATTGCGCTGGCGCTTACGTTTGGTGTCTTGTTGGGCTTTTTGGCGAGTATTTTCCCTATAATTAATTTGCGAGCCAGGCAGCTAAGGCTTCAGCGGAAGTTGCTTGCGGCCGAGAAAGAGCTTGAGCGGTTGCGTAAAAAGCCGCTGGTAAAATCATAAGCTTATATGAACTGCGGCAGAGTGTTTAAGCGTGCTTGATCTACTGATATTGCTGTTGCTAACACTGGCTGTGGCAATAGGTTATTGGCTTGGACGACGATCGAAATTAGCGACCAAGAGCGGCACTGTAAGTGGTGTTCAAGCGCATTATATCCGCGGGCTGAATTACTTGTTGAATGAGCAGCAGGATGCGGCCATTGATACCTTCATGGAAGCTTTGGAGGTTAATGCCGAAACCTTAGAGACGCATCTGGCGTTAGGTAACCTGCTCAGAAAGCGCGGCGAAGTGAGTCGCGCCATCAAAATCCATCAGAACCTTCTTGCCCGTCCCGGGCTATCCTATGAGCAAGCACAGCAGGTGCAGTTGGAATTGGCTCGTGATTATGTGAAATCAGGATTATTAGATAGGGCAGAAACATTACTGCAGGAGCTGGTTCCCGAGGTTCAGCCCGCACTTCGCACTGAATGCCTTGAGTATCTGATTGAGATTTATCGAGACGAGAAAGAGTGGCTAAAGGGTGTTGAGACGATCAATAAGTTAGCGGGTCGCCGTTTTACTCGGTTGCCGGATGAGTGGCGAATTATTCAGGGGCATTTCTACTGTGAAGCGGCAGCAGAGGCCATTGCTTGTGATGATTATCTGGTTGCTCGCAGACATTTGCGCTCCGCAGTGGATGTGGATAAATCGTCGGCCCGTTCAAGTTTGTTGCTTGCAGAGTTGGAGCAAAGGCTGAATCACCATGAAGAGGCCATTAAAGCGTTAAAGCAAGTCCCTCAGCAGCAGCCTCAATATATTTCCGAAGCGATCACGTTATTAGGGAAAAGCTACTCGGTATTGACTAAAGACCAGGATTTTCAGAATTACCTTCAGGTTCTTCAGCGTGATCATGCTGATTGGTCGATTAGGCTGGCCATTGCACACTTTATTGAGAGGGATGAGGGTGTTGAGGCGGCTGCTTTATACATTGGCGAAGCGATTCAGGAGAGCCCAAGCTTAAGGGCGGTAGGGCAAATGCTTGCGCTCCAGCTTTCATCAATGGGGTCAGCTACAGGTTCGGCTTCGGAGTCGATACAAATGGCGGATCAAGTGATTAGGCACCTGCAGAGCCGGGCGCCCCAATATCGCTGCAAAAGGTGCGGTTTTTCTGGCCAGCGGATGCACTGGTTGTGCCCGGGTTGTAAGACCTGGGCTAGTATCAAGAATATTCAGTAATACCTCCCGTTAATGTTGCTATTTTTTCTCTCTAAAGTTGCTCTTACCGCTCCTTTTTGGTAGTATCCCTCGCCGCTGTAGACCTATCACTTGTTTGTGTGGGTTGCGGTTGGAACACCGATTGACTTGGCCAGTTGTGGTAATCGGTATTCTATTTATTAATCGGCCCACGTATCTGGCAACGTGGTAGAGCAAATTGGTGTCGCCCTAAAACTATTCGTTGGCCACCAATATGTGCTGCATTTTTTGTAGGTGTTTTTAATGAGCGAATCATTCGCGGATCTATTTGAAGAAAGTTTATTGTCTGTTGATATGGTGCCTGGTTCAATTATAACCGGCGTTGTCATCGACATTGATAAAGACTGGGTAACTGTACACGCCGGTCTAAAATCTGAAGGCGTAATCCCCGTTGAGCAATTCCTGAATGAAGAGGGTGAAATCACTCTTCAAATCGGTGATGAAGTTCAGGTGGCCTTGGAATCCGTCGAAGACGGTTTCGGTGAGACTAAGTTGTCTCGCGAAAAAGCTAAGCGTGCTGAGTCTTGGACTGTACTTGAAGCTGCACACGCCGCTGAAGAAGTAGTTAAAGGTATTATTAACGGTAAGGTTAAGGGTGGTTTCACCGTTGACGTTTCTGGCATCCGTGCCTTCTTGCCGGGTTCTTTGGTTGACATCCGCCCAGTGCGTGACACCGCTCACCTAGAGAATAAAGAGCTTGAGTTTAAAGTAATCAAGTTGGATCAAAAGCGTAACAACGTGGTTGTTTCTCGTCGCGCTGTTATGGAGCAGGCTAACTCTGCTGAACGTGACCAGCTGCTGGCTACTCTGCAGGAAGGCATGGCTGTTAAGGGTATTGTTAAGAACCTGACTGACTATGGTGCTTTCGTAGATTTGGGTGGTGTAGACGGTCTGTTGCACATCACTGATATGGCTTGGAAGCGCATTAAGCATCCTTCCGAGATCGTTGAAGTAGGCCAGGAAATCGACGTTAAGGTATTGAAATTCGACCGTGAGCGTAACCGTGTTTCTCTAGGCTTGAAGCAATTGGGTGAAGATCCATGGGTAGAAATCACCAAGCGTTACCCAGAGGGTGCTCGCACTACCGCTAAAGTAACCAACCTGACTGATTACGGCTGTTTCGCTGAAATCGAAGAAGGCGTTGAAGGTCTGGTTCACGTTTCTGAAATGGATTGGACTAACAAGAACATCCACCCATCTAAGGTTGTTAACCTTGGTGATGAAGTGGAAGTTATGGTTCTTGATATCGACGAAGATCGTCGACGTATTTCCTTGGGTATCAAGCAGTGTCAAGAAAATCCATGGGATGCGTTTGCTCGTTTGTCTGCTAAAGGCGACAAGATCTCCGGTAAGATTAAGTCTATTACTGACTTCGGTATCTTCATCGGCTTGGACGGCGGTATCGATGGTTTGGTTCACTTGTCTGATATTTCTTGGAACGACGCGGGTGAAGAAGCCGTGCGCAAGTACAAGAAAGGTGATGAGCTGGAAACTGTTATCCTGGCAATCGACCCAGAGCGTGAGCGTATCTCTCTTGGTATCAAGCAGTTAGATGCTGATCCATTCTCTGACTACGTTGCGACTAACGATAAGGGTTCCATCGTAACCGGTACTGTTAAAGAAGTTGAAGCTAAAGCTGCAATCATAGTATTGGCTGACGATGTTGAAGCAACTTTGAAAGCGTCTGAAATCAGCCGCGACAAGGTTGAAGATGCTCGTAATGCACTGAAAGTAGGTGACACCGTTGAAGCGGCAATCCTGAATATTGATCGTAAGAATCGTACGATTAACCTTTCTGTTAAGTCGAAAGACGGTGCTGCTGAGCGTGCTGCTATGAAAGAGCATTCAGCCAAAACCGTAGTGGCTCCTGCTGCAACATTGGGTGACCTGATCAAGGCACAGATGGATAGCAAGGACTAATAATTAGGCCCAAAAGGTCGAGTTGTTAATTAAAGGGCGGTGCCATTGTGGCATCGCCTTTTTTGTGCGTGTTGTCTATTGAGGAAGTACGTGACTTCCAAGGGGTTGCCCAGTTTTCCTATTCACCCTATACTCCTTTAAAAACAACAGCTTAAGTTGGTGTGAGAAGGGCCATGACTAAATCAGAATTGATCGAGCGTATTGCCGAGCAGCAGTATCAATTATCCGTTAGAGATGTGGAATTAGCCGTCAAGTTAATCTTGAGCCATATGTCGGATGTGCTGGCGACGGGAGAGCGCATAGAGATTAGAGGCTTTGGCAGCTTTTCTCTGCATTATCGTGCGCCGAGAACCGGTCGCAACCCTAAAACGGGTGATTCCGTCGAGCTTATGGGTAAATATGTACCGCACTTTAAGCCGGGAAAAGAGTTGCGTGACAGGGTTAATGAGGGTTTACAGAACGGCTTATAAGCTATCCAATATTGAAACTTTTGGCAACATATTGGTACCCAAGTGTTATTAAATAATGTCTAGCAGGTTTGGCCTCCTAGGCATTTTTATTGCCTGCTGTCTTTATATTGAAAGCAGTGCAGGGTATTAAGTTGGTGGCTTACGGTGACTTCAAAGAGTTTGGTGCGGGTAAAAGAATAGGGTAAATGGTTAAGCTATGATTAATGACAAAAAGAAAGAGGAAAAGGTTCTGGTAACAGGGGCGACCGGTTTTTTGGGGAGAGCAGTATCTCAGGTTGCTGCCGAAAGAGGCTGGACACTTAAGTGTGCTCTAAGGCATGAGCTGCCAAAATCCAGTGATATTCATCCTGTGTTTGAATCTTGCCATGTTGTCGGGGAGATAAATGGACAAACTG
>JAUVQU010000050.1 GCA_030597965.1 Cellvibrionaceae bacterium | reverse complement strand
CCTGCCAGCAGCAGGGCACGTAATCTCCCTGAGGCGGCGGGCAGCTCAGGCTGCCGTCCTCGTTCTGTATAGCCTGCTTGTAACTCCGATACTCTTCGCTGTTGCCGTGGCCAGACATAATTTCCAGCAGCGGCTGTCGCTCGTCCGAGTGATATTTCGTCGCCAACGCCTTGTCCCAGGTAGCTGTGGGTGGAGTATAGGCACCCCAGGTATTGCCGTGGGGGATGACAATATTGTCGAAGCCCCATTCGTCCAGCTTGCGGTAAAGAACGTCTGGGGAGGGAGCGTTTTCCATACAATTAAGAGGAAGCTCCCGGCTGTTGACATCGGTGGCGCAGCCGGGCACCGCCTCAATGTCGTCAAGCAGGCGCACGATGTTGGTGTAGGAACTCCAGTTCAGGGGATCGATAAACTTTATCGAGCCGCTTTGTCTGGCGGAGGCGAACACGCCCAGGTCATCTGGTGTGGGGCGCGCACTGATGGGGCGCGCGGGTAGTTCGTCGTCAGCGGTACCGAGGAAAACCACATTTTTGTGACCCCAGTGGCGGTTGGCATCCGCGTTCATCTGGGTCCACTCCCAGCCGGCAAAGGCCACCAGATCAGGGCTGGCCGGATCCGAGCTGGCATTGCAAGCGCGGACGGTATCCTTGGTCGCCTGCCAGTGCGCAGGGGTCAGTCCCTCCGCATGATCGTTGTAGCTGAAAAAGTCCAGTTTACCGCAGTAGCGGGCAAAGTCGCAGGAATCCGCCACCGTGTGAATGCCTTGTAATCCCATCATGGGTAATTCGAGTACGTTGGCGTCCACCGAGTAGGTGCTGTGCACATGCAAGTCGCCGAACAGGATCTGCTTGTCCTGGTTAGTCGTGCCGGGATCACCGCGGCCCGCTTCGCGCTTCTGTACAGCCTCGGGTGTCAGGGCTGTACCTTCCACCGTGCCCGTGGGGTGTGGGTCTCCTCCACAAGCTGTCATGAGGACTGCCAGTGACAGAGGGAGTCCGAATCGGAATAGTAGAGAAGACTCTAGTTTCATTATGTGCATCCTTAACTGGCGTTTAGCCTCAAGCTAACTATGCTGCCACTGCCTGTCAACTGTTACCTGAATTCTTCCAGCAGCCGCGTCATCAGGTTGGGGGGGGGAGTGACTTTCGCGTGCTACAATCCAGCCATAACTTAGGCTCCGTCATGTCAACACGCACCATCACACCCAAGCAACTCGCTTTTATTCTTGCGCCACTCGCCGCATTAACGCCGTTTGCCATCGACACCTACCTGCCGGCATTGCCTGTCATGGCGACGCACTTCAACACCGACCTTGCCTCAATGGGTATCACCATTAGCGTGTTTCTCATCGGCTTTGCGCTTGGGCAGTTAGTAGGCGGGCCACTGTCAGACCTTTGGGGGAGAAGGCTCATAGCCCTTCCAGGTATCGCTTTATTCATAATTTCCGCGCTTGGCATCACCCAGACAGATCAATTCTCTACACTAATCGCACTGCGTTTTATGCAAGCGCTAGGGGGAGGTTTTGCCAGTGTGATTGTAGCGGCAACCGTCCGCGATTATTTTCAAGGTAAAGACAGCGCGCGCGCTTTTTCTATGATCGCCATGATAATGATGACCGCCCCAATGATCGCCCCTGCCGTTGGCTCGATCATGCTGGCTTATTTCCCGTGGCAAAGTATTTTTATATTATTGACGGGATACGCTCTGGTTATTGGCGTATTGGTTTACCGAGTCATTCCTGAAAAACTAACTTCAGAAAAAATCAGTAGTCCTGAGAAAATAAATATTTTTATCCATTTTAAAAATTCCTACGGTGTTGTCTTTTCCCAGCGCGCCAGTTTTCGAAACCTCTTTGCTCAATCATCGGTCAGTGCCATTCTGTTTACATTCGTTACCAATGCTTCTTTTATTTTTATGGGCTATTACGGCATCACAAAAGAATGGTTTCCCGCTTATTTTGCGGGGATGGTAGGCACATCAATATTGGTTAATAGATTTAACTTAAAACTGTTGCAGCGTTTTAGCCGACTGACCATTCTCAAATCAGGCGTAAAAATTCAAACGGGATGCACCTTTGCCTTTTTATTACTCAGCGCTTTATCCATGGATATGATTTGGCTGATTTTCCCTCTGATGATGATGGTGATCGGTTCAAACGGATTAATCTTTTCCAACAACATGTCCATGTATCTGGATCAACATGGTAAAAACAGCGGTTCTGCCAACGCAATCTTTAGCTGCGCAACATTTACTGCCGGTGCACTATTAGGATCAATCACCAGTTACTTTCACGATGGCACACTAATGCCCATCGCCATCGCTATATTTTTATGTAACTGTGTCACTTGCTTCTTGTTATTACCGGTTAAAAACGAGCCAGAACATTATTAAGGTTGGAGTCAATCCACCCTGTTCACCAAGGTAATATCTCGCCTTCGGCGTGCACAAAGCGCCCCGCATTTTCTAACGTCAGTTCATCCATCCGTTGAATTAAAAGTGCGGCACATTCATCCGGGTCAAGATGCCCACCAAAGCCTGTCATGGCCGTGCGCACCCAACCTGGATGAAATATCCCAACCGCAATGCCCTGCTCGGCCAGATCAATGGAGAGTGATTTTCCCGCGGCATTCACAGCGGCTTTACTCATACGGTAGCCATAACTACCGCCACTGTCGTTATCACCTATGCTGCCCATACGGCTGGACAAAATTACCAACTTACCACCCGCCGGAATATAAGAACGCAACAACTGACTCACACGGAGAGGCGCAATGGCGTTGATTTCAAATTGACGGCGCAGGCTGTCAAAATCAAGGTTATCCAGCGAGTTACTTTCCAGTAATCCGGCCACACAAATGACCGAATCAAATATTTCACCTGCAACCGAGTCGGTTAGCTTTTTAATGCCGGAATCCTCCGTCACATCCACCCCATCAATGACCTTAACGTTGAGTGAAAGCAACTCATCACTGGGCCGACGGCAAGTAACCGTAACGTCATCGCCACGTACAAACAGCTGCTTAGCCATTTCAAGTCCTATGCCCGCATTGGCACCCACAATTAACAGTTTCTTATGGTTCATTACCCATTCCTTTCAATTAGCCGTTTTTGTAATGTTTAACCGCACTCAACTCCTCACCTTTGGGTAGAGATAAAGAAATTACCGCCGCCAATAATACAAACACCAGCGCAACCCAAAGGCAGGGAATCAGCCCCCACTGCTGGTAAACCCAGCCGGACAGTACTGTTCCCAGTAATCGCCCCATAGCATTGGCCATATAGTAGAAACCCACATCCATTGAGGCGCCGTCCGCATTAGCATAGCGGACGATTAAAAAG
Source organism: Cellvibrionaceae bacterium (assembly GCA_030597965.1). Lineage (GTDB taxonomy): Bacteria > Pseudomonadota > Gammaproteobacteria > Pseudomonadales > Cellvibrionaceae > JAUVQU01. Next base: position 9,528 of record JAUVQU010000050.1, on the reverse strand, counting down.
CTGTGCAAAGAGGAGTTAATAGCAAATAAGACGCCAAATAACGTTAACCCCCCTACTAACACGTAGCCCACGGGCAGTGCTGAAGACATTAATAAAACCAGCACCAGCAAACATGCCGCTAACAACACCGCCCACAGAAAGGCTGCCTGCGCGGGCCTTTCCACCTGCCCTGTCAGCTTGGGAGCAAAGGCCTGAACTATGCCGTAGCCGATTATCCACAACGCCAAAAAGCCGCCCACCTGCTGGTGCGACCAAGACAATTGCGACGCCAAATACACAGGCAACGCAACTACAAACCACACATCTCTGGCGCCAAATAAAAATAACCGGGCAGCCGACAATAAATTAATCGCTTCGCTTTTGGAAAAAATATCCTGAAATTTTGGTTTACTAGAAGCCTTGCCTAAATCCTGACGCAGCAACATCAAGCTGATTAACCACACCAACAATAATACGCAAGCCATTGCACCCGTAGCACCACTGAAGCCCCACCAGGACAGCAACATCGCCCCCAGAAAAAAACCAACACCTTTCAATGTGTTTTTAGAGCCCGTTAATAAAGCCACCCAGCGGTATAAGGTATGGTGCTGGTCGCCTGTCACCAGAGTCTTAATCGCGCTTTTTGCACTCATTTTATTCAGGTCTTTTGCAATGCCAGACACAGCCTGCGCCGCCATTACCCAAGGTACTGTTAACATAGCCGTGGAGGGCAATGCCAACATAGATAACGCAATGACCTGTAACACCAAGCCTATATTCATGGTGCGATTGAGGCCGATACGAGCCCCCAGCCAACCGCCCACCAGATTGGTTACCACGCCAAAGAATTCATAAAAAATAAAGAGCATCGCAATTTGCAGCGGACTGTAACCCAACTGATAAAAATGCAACACCACCAGCATACGCAGGGCACCATCCGTTAAGGTGAATGCCCAGTAGTTTGCGGTAACAATTAAGTACTGCCTTAGCTCTGGGGTTGATGCCATAGAAGAGCTCTTCACTCCAAGTGAACCGCTACTTTTTTAGCCAGCTCGGCGGTGCGATTGGCGTAGCCCCATTCATTGTCATACCAGACATACAGCTTCACTTGCGTGCCGTTCACCACCATTGTGGAAGGCGCATCGATGATGGCTGATCGCGGGTCAGTCCTGTAGTCAATACTGACCAGCGGTCGCTCTTCATAACCCAATATCCCATTTAACTCATTGTCGGCTGCACGACTTAACAGCTGATTAACCTCATCCACCGTTGTTTCACGCAATACTTCAAACACGCAATCGGTGATGGATGCATTCGCCAGGGGCACTCGAATAGCGTGTCCATTTAAACGCCCTTTTAACTCAGGAAAAATATGCGTAATGGCCGTTGCAGAACCGGTAGTGGTGGGAATTAAACTCATGCCACAGGCGCGAGCGCGGCGCAGGTCTTTATGGGGCTGATCTAAAATACTCTGGGTATTGGTAATATTGTGGATGGTCGTCATGCTGCCATGCTTAATACCCAAAGACTCATGAATGACTTTCACCACCGGTGCCAGGCAGTTAGTCGTACACGATGCGGCGGTAATAATAGAATGGACATTCGGGTCGTACTGATCATCATTCACCCCCATGACCACATTCAGTACACCCTCTTCTTTTACTGGCGCGGTAACCACGACTGACCTCACGCCCTGATCAAAATAGTTTTGTAATTTAGCCTGCGTCTTCATCACCCCCGAAGCTTCGATCACCAAATCACAGCCAGACCAGTCGGTGGCCTCCAAGGATTTATTACGGCTGCACTGAATCACTCGGTCATTGATTACCAGCTGCTCTTCAACGCTTGATACTTCGTGCTGCCAGCGACCGTGCACTGAATCAAACATCATCAGATGCGCCAAGGTTTTGGCATCACCGGCTGGATCATTAATATGTACAAATTCAAAACCTTGATAATCCCAAGCCGCTCGCATCACCAAACGCCCCATACGGCCGAAACCATTGATACCTACTTTAATCGTCATTAGATAAGCCTTAATGAATGTAATTATCTAGCAGCAGCTCAACCTTTCCGGTCGCACACTCATTGCGTGTAACAGTTGATGGCTGTGCGCCAAGTAATTTCTGTTATTTAATTCCGTTTCTCGCAGCACCTGCTTAGCCCATGCTGGGGTACTGGGATGCAGTCGATAAAACATCCACTGTCCCTGACGCCTGGTTTCCAATAAACCGGACTCACGCAGTAGCGACAGATGCCTCGACACTTTAGGCTGACTCAATTCCAGCGCCTGCATCAATTCACAGACACAGAGCTCACCCTCTGCCAACACCAACAGCAAACTTTTAAGACGCGTGTCATCCGCCAAACATTTATAAAACACCACTGGATCAAACATGGCACACCATATATGAAAAAACATATATATTAACTTATTAGAACTTAAAGTCATGGAATATAAATGACAAGCTAAGGAAAAAATGAAGGGGTAATACTATAAAAAATAAGCTAAACGCTATTTTCTGCGGGCAGACCTTTCAAAAACTTCACACCACGCATCAGTCCCAGCTTCTGGAAGAGATGTTTCTTCTGACAATCCAGTTAAAAACTCCACCGACGAATACCATTCCCCGGAACCCACATCCGGCCCGTGACCATATTCATCACTGACACCCACCAAAGCATTAATCTGATTCAGTCGCTCAGTAGCGCAGGACTTGCCGGCGTCTAAATACGAATTTGGTGTACAACGACCCTGAATAAATCACTAGAATCCCTGCACACCAAAATTAATTACTTCACGACCTTGTTATAAATAAACAACAGGAGAAAAGCCCCGGCCGTCGCTGTAATGATGCCGCCTAAACTAAAGCCTCCCGTAGTGCCAAGACCAAAGAAAGATCCGACCCAGCCACCAACAAAAGCACCCGCAATACCCAGCAAGATGGTCACGATCCAGCCACCGCCATCTTTACCCGGCATCAGCCACTTAGCCAGTGCACCTGCAATCAAACCCAATAAAATCCAAGAAAGAATACCCATACTTATCTCCAGTTACGTTTCTAATTATTAAATATTCAACAGTGTCAATGTCAGTATAGTCAGGCTGACATTTGATGCAAGGGGCTATGACACCACAGAAACTTCTGAACCACCATGAAGCTCCGCTAACTCATCGAGCATGCTGCTGGTTTTATCGAACCCCTCGGTCTGTTCTATTCGATAAGTAGCTAAGACCGTGTAATTATCCGGATGAAATCGAACCGACATAAAGCCAACCCCATCATTTTTAAGAATGTGGTAAACCCGGGAGGCCTGTTGCGTTGTTGGGAATAAATAAGCGAGTTGTTGCTGCATAATAAACTAGGTTAATAAATACTCTTGGGGTGTATAAATAATTCACGAAACAGACAATCAATGCATAAGTCCCTAATAGAACTCGTCATCGTCCTGCGAACCGAATGAATCCTCTTCTAACGTATTCTCAGCCAAGGCCTCACGGCATTCACGTACTTGTTTAAAGTAGCGAGCATAACTCATCATTAGATTTTTTTTAATCGAGAAACGCTCTCCGAAGCTCATATCATCATTCACACGAAGCAAAGAATTACTTGCAGCTTTCATATTCTCATCCATCTCCTGAGCACAGGCGTGTATAGGATAATTCTGATAGTAATTCTGCGACACCGAGGCGTCATACATGAAAACCTCTTTGGTATCCCCAAAATAGAGCACATCAGTGTCACCATCTATATCGACATCAACGGCACACATATCGTAAATCAAAAAAAGGTCACAATACTGAGCACTAAGCGTCTCCGCCTCATCAGGCACATCTAACTGCTGCTGGCTAGAGCAGCCAAATAATATCAATGAGAGAATAAGAACAAAGAAAAAACGTAAGAAATACATAAGCAACGGGCATAAAGGTTGTTAAACTGAGACAGTATAACCTGATATCTAACACCATTAGGACTATCTATGTCTCAACATGTATTAGTGACCGGCGGTGCTGGCTTTATCGGCTCACACACCGTAGTTCAGCTTGTGAACGCTGGCCACCAGGTAACGATTCTAGACAACCTCAGCAATAGTTCCATCATCGCTCTAGAGCGAATAAAGAAGCTTTGCACAGGGCCACTTGATTTTATTGAGGGTGACATCCGTAACCCCTCATTACTGGAAAAGTTATTCTCTGATCACGACATCACCGCTGTTATACATTTTGCGGGCCTGAAAGCCGTTGGCGAGTCGGTCGAAAAGCCCTTGGAATACTATGAAAATAATGTAGGTGGCACAACTCAGCTACTTAAGGCTATGCAGCATGCAGGCGTTAAAACATTCATATTCTCATCCTCAGCCACTGTTTACGGAGATCCGGAAACATTACCCATCACGGAAGACTCACCCCGCAGTACAACCAATCCCTACGGGCAAACAAAGTTAATGTGCGAGCATATCCTAGAGGACTTAGATCAAACCCAAGATGGCTGGAAAATCATTCTACTTCGCTATTTCAATCCTGTTGGCGCTCATATTTCCGGCACCATTGGAGAGTCACCCGCAGGCACACCCAACAATCTCATGCCATTTGTTAGCCAGGTAGCGTCAGGAAGGCGCGACACTCTTTCCGTCTTTGGCAATGACTACCCAACAAAAGACGGCACTGGAGTGAGGGACTATATACACGTAGAGGATTTAGCCGAAGGGCATCTAGCGGCACTTAATTATCTGCTTGAACAACCAGATAACACCCTCCAGGCGATCAACCTGGGAACCGGCAAGGGCATCTCTGTATTAGAACTGGTCAACGCCTTTGAACAAGCCTCTGGACAACAAATCCCGTATCAAATAAGCCCGAGACGATCCGGCGACATCGCCACCTGCTACGCAGATGCCACACGGGCAAAATCATTGCTAGGATGGCAAGCGACTAAGACTGTTGAAGATATGTGCAATGACACATGGCGCTGGCAAAGCCAAAATCCCAATGGGTATGATGCTTAGTGCTACTTCTATTGTTCCATACTCTAAGCAGCGGCATCACTCCCATCTAAAGCAACTCAACCTCTAGGCATTCCATCAATTACACCAGCGAACTGCTCAGAAAGATCCGTTGCGGCCTTGAATGTAGCGGTCTGAACTTTAGATTTTGACTTGTAATATTCAGAAGAAATTTTCTGGCCTTTCTCCTCCATAAAACTTTCCGTGTCCATTTTAGCCAAGTGAGCCTGAACACGGGCGTGATCAAGTTCGGCAGACATACCCTGCCGTGTGCGTTTTACGCTCTGATTGAAGTGATGCAACACCTCACTCATATGCTGCCATTGATCCTGGGCTTCCATAGCACCCAAATGTGCCTGCAGCTGTGCCTCATCAGTCTGCTGTTTAGCGGACAGTGCAGCCTGCTTCAAGCTATCACCTACTGATTTCATTTTTTCCCGGGTTTTCTGCCACAGATCACCCGCTTCATCACCCAGCTCTTCAAACTGGTCTTCAACCTTATCCACCATTTCATCATATTTCTTTGATGATTCTTCTAATTTAACTTTTAGGTCGTCCAACATAACTCATCCACCCTGTTAATAACTTTGAATTCATTTACACGTCTGTAAATAGTATAAGCAACACCACATTTTTCGCCGGATCAACATCAGCAAACCGCAGCTGAATTCGCGGGCACAAAAAAAGACCCGCAGGTCTTTTAAATGGTTCAGCGTCTCTCATTGGTTACGAATGAAGAGCCGCCAGTAAACCAGAAAACTGACCTAATAATTTTGACATTAATTTTGAAGTGACGCCTCTTACCTTCGCTTTTGACTGAGCATATTCATGTGAAATCTCATGACCCTTCTCATCCATAAACGTCTGAGCATCCATTTTTGCCAGATGCGCCTGAATCTTTGCATGATCCAGTTCTGCAGCAGCACCCCGCCGCTTATTTCTGACGCCATCGGCAAAATGATGCAGCACCTCATTCATATGCTGCCATTTATCATGGGCTTCCATGGCACCTAAATGCGCTTGCAGCTGTGCCTCATCAGTAGTTTCCTTGGCCGATTCAGCGGCATGTTTTAAACGGTCGCCGACCGCCTTCATTTTCTCTCTGGTTTCAGGCCCTAAATCCCCAGCATCATCACCTAGCTCTTCCAGGTGCTCCTCAACCTTACTTGCCACTTCATCAAACTTTTTAGTTGATTCATTCAGTTCTTTCTTCATTTCTTCCGGCATGACCCACCCCTTTTCTCAGTATTACTCACATCTAACCCTATACCTTAATGATAGAAGTATGTATTGCTTTCTGTCTTTGATCGACATCAGGTATACCGCAATTATCACAAACATAAATAGGTGCTTGCACAAACATAAACAGGTGCTTGCTGTTATTAATTATTTTAGCGTTCAATCACCTCCCACACATGATTCGATTGTGCAATTGAGCCCAAACACCTAAAATCGCCCCACTATTTAGAAGGATAACCCTATGAGCATTGAGCAAACCTTATTTGCCCGCTGTGACAACAAGTGTGAGCTGTGCGCCTCTGAGTCTCACCTCAATATCTTTGATGTCCCGCCGGCTAATGAGCCCCGCGCCGATAAATCCATCATGATTTGCGACACCTGCTTTGGTCAGCTCACTGATTCAGACACCTGTGATACCAACCACTGGCGCTGCCTCAACGACAGCATGTGGAGCCAGGTGCCCGCCGTGCAGGTCATCGCCTGGCGTCAACTGAAACACCTTACAGAGAAAGGTGAAGACTGGACTAACGATCTGGTTGAAATGATGTACATGGAACCCGACGTGCAAGAGTGGGCAGCCGCACTGGAAGAAGAAGTCGACGACAGCGAGCCTACGCTCGACTCTAATGGTGTACGTCTTGCAGCGGGCGACAGCGTTGTATTAATCAAAGACCTGGACGTAAAAGGAGCCAACTTTACCGCCAAACGCGGCACCCCAGTACGCAACATAGGCCTGACCAGCAACCCTGAGCACATTGAAGGCCGGGTCAATGGTCAACGTATTGTGATACTCAGCTGTTACGTGAAAAAGTAGCCTTCTGTAAAAGCAGCCCCTCCTCAATAAAAAAGGCCGCTTAAGCGGCCTTTTTTATGCGTCTGCACTTTTATTCACTGTCCCAATATCGCCGCATTTCCAGATACAGGAAAGACGCCGTCCAGGTAATCAATACCAGCCCCACCAACGCTTCTATACCAGTTAAATAACGCACATTGCCTATAGGCTCAATATCCCCAAAGCCTAAGGTCGTAAAAGTAGTAAAGGAAAAATAAGCGCAGTCCATCAGCGTGCCGTCAAAATTCCCCTCAAAATGTCCCCAGCCCTCGATTTTCTCCATACCATAGTAGGTCAGAGCAAATAACCACACTTCTGCCGCATGGGCGATTAGCGCACCAAAGACACCAAAAACAATGCGGTAGCGATGATGAACGTTCAATCTTGGCATGAAAGCTGTCATGCGCCACATAAATTCATAGTGAATAAATATCGCCAGGGAAGCCACTAAGGAGTTGACGAGAAACACATAAAAAACGGTAATGATTGCCACCTCAATTTTTATTATTTGAGACCGTTGCACGGCAGATGATTTCTGCTCTCAGACAAGCAAGAAACGCACGGAATGAGGGAATTTATATGCATAAATGACCGATTGCCAAAAGTAGGCGCTTTTAAGCGAGTAGGTTTTTCCTCGGTGCCCCTTGTAGGGTAAACGCAGTATGAGGGCGATATGGCTTTCCTGTAAATGTCTCTATTTAATTCATCCCAGCTACGGCCGAACCCACCTGCACTGCCACCAATAAAGCACACATTAACGCTGCCAACAATGGCACCCACACAGGGTAACTTACCGTGGGTGAATTGACCCCCTGTCGCTTAATAAATACCAAAGATATATTCACACAAAAAAACACCACAAGAATAATCAAGCTGGTTAACTGAGCCAGTTTCACCAGCGGAAAAATTAGCGCCAACAACCAAATAATGCCTCCCAGTAATAAGGTCGCCGGTAATGGCGTACGAAATTTAGGATGTACGAAAGCAAGCCATGCTGGCGCATTACCCTGCTCCGCCAGACCATAGACAACCCGCGAAGCCATAATGAGCTGGATCAAAGCGCCATTCACTACCGCCACCAAACTGATCAGCGCAATCCACTGGACATCAGCACCACCATTTTTCGATAAAATATCCACCAAGGGCGCCTTACTGGTAGCCAGCTCACTGAGGGGCAATGCCATTACAGCCACTAATGCCACCAAAACATACAGAGGCATAGCGATTAAAAGCACTAACACAATCGCCTTAGGCATATTCTGCTGAGGCGCTTTCACCTCCTCGGCAATATTGACCATGTCTTCAAAGCCAATAAAAGCATAAAACGCCAAAAACGCGCCTGACAGTATCGGCAGCCACGCCACTAAATCCAAGGGTGGTATCAACTCTGGCCAGCGCTCAGGTAACACTGAGAAATATTCCGAAGAACTAAACAGCACAAGTAACAGCCCAAACACTTCCAACAGTGTAATAGCTGCAGCGAGCATGAGAGACTCCGTAATACCCCACACAGCAATGGCAATTAATGCCAGCGCCAATAAAGAAATAGCCACCTCAGGTACTATCGGCACAAATACCTGTAGATACCCGACAAAGCCCCGACAGATAGTCGCCGCAGAAACCAAGCCTGTGAGGACTACAGCCCAGCCCATAACACCTGAAAGCCAATTCAAGCCAAACGCCTGCTGAACATAAACCGCCTCGCCAGCACTCTTAGGAAACCGAGCCGATAATTCAGCGTATGAGAGCCCAGTCAGTAATGCGATCAGCGAAGCCACCAGGAAAGCCACGGGAGCGTACAGACCAGCAACAGCCGCCACCTTGCCCACCAGCACATATATGCCCGCACCGAGCACGGTACCTAAGCCATAGAAGCACAACAGGGACAAACCGCTGGATCGTTTTAATTCAGTAACCATACTTATATTTTATAACCTGTCTCAAATCCTGCACGCATCCAATCAAAAAAATATCATGAAATAAAAAAGGCCGGACTCTTTCGAGACCGGCCTTTTTGAACACATCACTGAATACTTAAGGGAAAATTTGAATTGATAAAAGTGCCCTTATGAAAAATCAGCGTTATGATAAACCTCTTGTACATCATCACAATCATTAAGCAGCTCAACTAAGCGCTCAAACTTCTCTACATCTTCCGCAGACTCAATCTTTACTGTCTCCTGCGGCAAGAAGCAGATCTCTTCTAACTCCAGCTTAACTTCAGGGAAGGCATCACTTAAAGCTGTTCTGACATTGTTATACTCATTAGGCTCAGCCAGTACTGTGACCATGCCATCTTCACTCTCAATGTCCGCCACATCTACGTCAGCTTCCATCATCGCCTCAAGCACTGCATCTTCATCGTCGTGCTTAAATACAAAAATGGCACGGTGATCAAACATATGAGCCACGGCCCCCGGGGCGGCAATTTTTGCCTTGGCCTTGTTAAAACAAGTGCGTACATCACCAATGGT
>JAUVQU010000160.1 GCA_030597965.1 Cellvibrionaceae bacterium | reverse complement strand
AGATTAAGCCGGGCCCGGTTGGATCCGATCAGCTTAATGCGGCAATCGTCGGAATTTATCGCGTCATACCGCCACCCAGGCAGATGGCTGGCAATCGCCCGGCCTTTTCGCTGGTATTGGGATTGGTTAATCATCTGGTGAGCCCACAATAGCCGTCGTCATACAATTCATTGCCTGGCTCACTGACCGGCACGACTCTTTGCCACATCATGCAGTCAGAAGCTCGGCATTTATGATATTTTTGGGCTCCAGACAAATCGCCAGGCCAGCCACCTGCACATGTTATCGGACACCACTTCTCTTTTGCGTCTGATTCAGTCATCAAAACCGCCTCCGATTAGTGTCCATGTAGGTCATGCCGCCAGATTCGGCTTCAAAACGCTTGAAAAAGCGAAAAATCAGCTCAGCCAATAGCTTTGACCGCGTTTCAATCCAATATTTCTGGTCGTGCGGATCGTCAGGGTGCCCGTAAGCCATAACGCCCCATTTCAGGGATTTATCCAGCTTCTCGGTAACTTCTGGGCGCGCGTTCCAGTTGCGGGTTCGGACCGTGTAGATCATGGCCGTCTGGCCTTTTCACAGCGCATTGTTCCCTTTTGACAACTGTGGCAGGCATCACCAATAGGTTGATTGGTCGCTTTAGCGCCGCAATAGCTACATTTCGTTGGTGTGTAACTCATGGTTTGTGCTCCTGTGGTAGTTTTTTACAGCTTCACCCAAATAACAGCACCGCTCGGGTGGCTGTATGGTTTGGGCACGTCATAACGCTTGGCATTCTCCAGAATCCACGGGTAGCGCCATTTTTTAATCAAGTCCAGGTCAGCAACTTGGTGGTATTGAGCCATAGCAAGAGCCATAAATTCAGACAGCGGCTTTCCGCAGTCAACGAGATCAGCCTCACCAACGATTAAGCCGGTGCCGGATTCAATCAATCCAATACGGCCGCGCACGTTGGTTTTAGTGCTCCGCATTTCCCAGACTTTTCCATTGTCAAATATCAGGTCAAGCCACTTCTTTTTGATAATCAGCCCGCGTTCCATTGTTCCGTTCTCCGTGGTAGTTACTATATATAGCTTATAATGACAGTAATAGTCAAGGTATTAAAGCCAGCTAAACAGCCGGGAGCGGGACAATCTCACCAGCCGCTTAACTTGCCACACTATGACGCGACAAAACCCAAAAACTTGACCTCACTGGCATTGTAAAACCGCTTATCACGGGTAATTCTATAGTCAATGTCGCCCTCAACGCTCCTCCCGTCTGCGTGGGTCGACATGCCGTGGGTGTATTCCAGATAATAATAACCCTTCCGCATTTCGAGCACGGCCATAACATTGATCCATTCCCCGTCGCGGTGATAGATATGTGCGTGGTTCAGTTGAGTGGTTCTCATGCTGTCAACCTCCTGCGACCTTGGCCGCGTACCTGTTTAGAGCCATAAGTGCCCCGGATATCGTCCATGGAAGCCTTGCCACGACTCCATGATTTAAAGTCGGCAGGGTGAAAGCTCCACATTTTCTTTTTGCCCGCGTACTTAAACCCGGATTCCTTCAGAATATCCTTGTGCTCGCGAGTGTTACCCGATACCCACACCCATGACCCACAAAGCTCAATTTCAAGGCCATCAAGCTCGATAATGGCGTTAAGGGCCTCGTTCAACTCGTCGCCATAGTTCAGGGCAGATTCATCGAGATCAATGGTTTCGGTGGTGTCCTTCAGCGACTCATAGGCCAGATTCACGGCTTTCATCATCTCCAGGCCACCAGGGTTTTTATCAGGGTGATACTTGCTGCAAGCCTTGCGATAAGCCTGCCGGACAATCTCAGGGGTAAGCTCACCATTCAAGCCAAGTATTTTGGCCGCGTCTTTGGGGTGCATCGATTGATTGTTCATGGCTGCACCTCATTATCTGGCGTAATTGTGATAAGGCCACTTTCAACAGTAACCAGCACCGCCAAGCCATCACCCAATGATTTATTGATTGAATTGGCGCTGATATCGATAATGGGCGTCCAGTCACCTGTCTTTTTACGATCACGGCCACTTACATTCCTGTCACCGTTGATATTTAGCTCTAAAGTGACTGAGCCCTTGTGAAACTTGGCAAAGTACGGCGTATGGTACTGAAACCCCACCTTTGCCAACCACTTACCCTCAAGCCATAACCTGCTATGGCCTCGGTGGGTGGTCATGTTGCTTTTACGTGTTTGCATTGGTCATTCTCCTGCTTTGTGGTAGGTAATCCACGCGGCCACACTCGCTAGAATGCAGCCTGATTGATTAACTGGCCTGTTTGCGCAGGTTAGCAGGTAGCAAGGCCTCAACAACAACCTCAAACCCATGCTCGTCAACCATCTGACGGCTTTGGGCATCAGTGAATTGTAAGGCCAAATTAACTAGATATCCCTCGCGGGCATCCTTGAACTGGATGGTCTGGCCCCAGTTGGTTGTGACTTTCAATGTCAGCATGTTGTTATGCCTCTTCATTGAATTTAGCCACTAAAGCCCAGTAGTACTCTATTTCAATCTGAGCCCAATGGCCGAAGGTGCCACTCAAACGGGCTGCGGTTCCTTTGTTCATAAAGTCAATCTGTGAGTTGGTTAGCATGATTATAAATCCCTTTTGTGGTAGTAATGATAAGACTCAGCACTGTTATAGCTTATAGGGTAAGGTATTGTCAAGGTATTAATTAAAGTATTTAAGTATAAGGGAAGTATAATAAAGACATAAGTTGACTAGTGGTTAAATAGTGATCATTAGTCAACCAAGATGTAACCACTACGGCATTCAATGAAATACGCTTAATTGATAGGTTTGGTGAATGGGGGAAATGGTACTGAACACGCAGCTATCCGCGCTGTTCTGCGCTCTGACTGGCTGGCAATCAGGGTGGACGGCCTGTTTGTGAAACGTGCTAAAACAGGTGTTTAGGCTGTTATCGTGGTGAGTGGCTTATAACCTGAAAGTGGCGAAATGCTAAGTTATTGATTATAAAGACATGCACATAATGTATATTATGTTAAAAGGGGTGTTATGTTGTTGATTATACATGGATTATGAGAGTAGCAAGCCGTTAATCCACGTTTGGTCGGTGTCTCCATTTAAGTATGTTATCGCTCTTTGTAGCCTGTTCACATCATCCTTAAGTTGCCCTAAAGCCGTGTTGCATTGCATACATAACAAGCCCCTCACCTTACCTGTAGTGTGACAGTGATCTACAGCCAGCTCTTTGAAGCTAGAGCAGCGCTCACCACAGATAGCACACAGCCCACACTGAGCCTTGTACAGCTTGTTATAGCCAGCCCTAGAAAGATTATGCTTGCTCAGCTCCCTGATGTTCCTTGCTCTGCTTGGGTTATCTATAGCTACCTGCTTAGCATGCTCTAGCATCGCCCTCAGTCTATGATCCATGATGTTATCCACTCCATTGCCTGCCATTGATCCCAAAAAGACCTTTTTCAGCCCTGGGAAACGCTTTTGTCAGAAGAAAACGAAGTCGACCCCCTTCGCTATATCCCATACCCATCCCCCAGGTGTGCACGCAGTTTTTTCAGACTATTTTTTTCGGATCGTCGTACAGATGTTGCTGTGGTTCGCTCAGAAGCACCTCCCTGAAGACGCTTTTAAGATTATCGAAATCATTAATACTGTGAGCTATGTCGGTTTCATGTGTCCTTAAATAGCCGTACAGATCCCTGTAGGCTGCTTCAGACAGTGTTATTTTCATATTTTTCACTCCTGGCTGGTTAGGTGCCATGTATTTTCACAATGAGGGCACTTATAGAAATGAGTACACCCCATGGCTTTACCGTGTTTTTTCATGGCCTGTCGTGCTTTTGCTGGTGATCTGTAGGCGACTTTCCCGCATATTTTTTTAGATTTCATTTCTTTCTGACACTAAAGCATTGTGATTTCCCCGATGATTCTGGCGTTTCTTTGCGTTTGTCAGGGCCTTTGTATTTGAATGGCCCTAGTGCCATATAATCTTTGATCGTCTTTGTAGCGCTCTCAGGTGATTTACAGCAGGCCACGCAATAGCCTTGGTCTTTCAGGAAGATGGCATATCGGATCTGGTTATCGGTGAGTTGGCCTTTAGGGGCTTTCATCTCGATATAGAGCCCAAAATAACCACCCCGAGCGGCAGGCAGGCAGATATCGGGTACGCCTGATCGTTTGCCTTGTCGTTTATCTCTGGCGCCTTTTTGTGGTGATATGCCTCGAGTTTCGTTTATCACGGCGTACATGAATTTCAGTTCAGGGTATTTTACTTTGTTGAACTCTACCCACTGGAAGACTGCGCACTGGTAGTCATATTCGATGTGTTTCATATCTCAAACACCGCTGGCGCAACGGGTGAGTACCATTCCCAGCCACCGGGTATGGGTCGGAGGGCATAATTGCCATCTGTTTGGGTTTCAGCGGCGTTTTTCTGGCACATCAGGAAGGTGATGGCGTCGGTGCCCTCGAATCGCACGGCAGTTTTAGCCCAGGGTACGGGTGGGGTTTGCTGTGAAAAGACCATTTCAGGCTGTTCTTCTGTCGGTTTTTCAGTTTCGACAGATTTTAAGCCCGGGTATCTGGGTGTTTTACAGCTTGGGCAGACGTTATATTCACCCTGTACTTCATCGTGGCAATTATTGCAGTGCCAGTTTTTAAATTGAGCCATCGTTTTTCTCCTTTTACAGTAAGCACAGCAGGGAATTTGGTCAAGATTCCCGCTGTTATTGCAGTGTGGGCAGGTCCAGGTCAAAATGATTCAGGTCTGGCCACCGCTCTGGTGAGTGACATAAGGCCTATTTGCAAGTGTTCTTTACCGATTGAGCACCATCGTTGATCGGTATCGGGCACGTGATACTGGATTCTTTCACACAGCCTGCTCATTTCCTTACCCAGCTCTTTGATCTCGTTGATGGTGTCGATTTCTGCCTGGGTGAGATCCCGGTAGCCTGTTATTTTCTTGTGTTGATTGTCCAATTTTATACTCCTTCGTATTTTACGATTTCAGAATAGCCGTCTTCAAAAGACTTGGCAGGTGAGAATGATTCATAGCCGTCTTCGTAGCGGACATAATAGCCACCGATTTGGGGCATGTGCTTGTTCCAGTAGTGCAGTGATATCGGGAAGGGGGGAATATTGGGTCTGTCAGCGATGATATGCCGTTTTCCCTCATCATCCTGTCCGAAGTTGAGTATTTTGACAGCCTCAACGACCTTGTTGCACTTGTATTTGGGTAGACCTTGCATGTGGATATCTCCTTTAAAAAGCGGGTGGTTCTTTGAAACCATCGTTACTGTCAGTTTCACTTTGGTTAATGGCTTCCCGGGTGTTATTAATTCCCTCATTGGCCACGGCTTCACCATGTTTTTCCCTGGAATCGACTTGCAGCTGACATTCTTTTAAGAGCGGTCGATTATCAAAATTTCCCTTTTGGGGCTCCATATTTTCAAGCAGCCATTTTAAATAATCTGTGGGCACATCATCTAAATCTTCGCCTTTGTGCTTTCCGAATTTGAGTTCCATTATTTTGATCCTCTGAGTTGTTCTGTGGCTATTTTATTTACACGGTGTTTGAAGTCGAACATGCTCTCGCCCGTCTT
>JAUVQU010000079.1 GCA_030597965.1 Cellvibrionaceae bacterium | reverse complement strand
CTGGGTCAGTTGTCGGTATCCCATGCTCTGCTTCACTTTGGTAGGTAAGGCAGAGAGGGTACCGGCGCTGACCCTCCTGCCTCTACCTTGTGGTCCAAAGTGCTGCGCTTATTCTATGAACCCAGGATCAGAGATAAGAAGATAGCCAAGATCGCGGTATTTATGCAGGTCGTGCTTTTGGTCGTTAAATGCTTTTACGAAAGCCGAAACTTCTTCACTATTTCTTTTGGTAGTGTCATCTAAAAGCTGATGACATAATTTCTTTAACTCATGAAGACACGATAGTGTAGACATATACACATCTAGCTTTTTATTCCAGAACTGAATATTACGATGTTTCCTAAGCGCTATAGACCATGCAACAAATGCAGAAAAGGTTGATGCAATGAATGCGATTAATAATTTTTCAGCCATCTACCGACTCTCGAGAAAATATAACAGGTACTAGACTGCTTATCATATAAGTCGGGCGACGCGGCTCTATAACAGCTTGCTCGCCAGAAAACTGAGAGCGAAGCAATTAATTTTCCCGTGCCCATTAAATTGTTATACAGCGCCATTTATGGCTATCTTATTTAAGCTACTGATTAAGATCTCATTTTTTGTATTTTCTATTAATACTTCTTTTAATTTCTCCCAATACTCTGGAGTTACTAAGTTGGCCACTTGGGAGAATATTTCGAAAGAAAGAGATTCTTCAAATTTCAGCCATTTATCGCTCATTATTATTTGAGTTCTTGACGAATTAAGATCCAAATCACTAGACCCACAGATATCAACCACAAGCAATAACGGAATCGGCCATGACAATTTTACCTGATTTTTCTGCATATTCCACGTCTGAGGAAATAATGTAGAAGGAACTTCTATCCCATGTAAGGACAATCGAGATGTAGATTTATAGAGCACGTTATGAGAATCGGAGCTGTCAATACTTCCATTTTCATCAATTGTTATTGAAGTGCTAGATTCACTGATTTCATTTCCGCTTAGCTTTATGCTTTTTTCTAGGCTATATGAATCTCCTTCTATTTCTATTGACTTAGATGTCATTTCTATCGATTCAGTTGGCGCTCCGTGACTTTCCAATATTGCCATTACAGCAGAGCCAATAAAACCATTATCTTGGTTGTTAAACGTTAAATTGAATTCTCTAATATTTTCATGCTCGTCCCAAGAATGATTCCTAAGCATGTCGGCTTTAACTTCTTTAAAGCTATTCTCATCTTTTATTTTTTGATGTGCCTTAGTTTCAATTCGTATTTTAAATGGCGGGTTTGGGATCACATTTTCAATAGACTTAATAAACTCATTTTCGTCCATTCTATCCCATGGATTTTTACTCTTCCTAAGAAATAGTTTTGTAGATGTTCCTGGAATACTTCTAAGGCCGGGCTTAATCCAAAATATACTTTCTTGCCCTTCGATGGTTAGGCTTATCGGATCACTAGATTTATGAGGTCCGTAAACTCTTCTTGTATCTACCACCATGGTATCAGCTACCATGAAACAAGATAATATACCTATTCCAAATCTGGATGTCGGTGTAAAATTGGCATTAGATTGTGATTTTAAATCATAAAACTCTGATGATTTATAGAAAGAAGATCCCACTTTCGAATAGTAAGAATCAATTATATTTTGATCCATTCCAGTTCCATTATCTGATATCTCAAGTACATCTTCATCGTTTTCAGTGGAATATTTAATATGTATTTCTGGGGTATATGGTGTGCCCCAGCTATTCTCTAAAGCACTTCGAAGTAAGCAAGCATCAATCGAGTTTTGCAACAATTCTCTGAGAGCCACCTCAGGATCACCGTACAGTTTTGTTCCCATTAACAAATCAATAACCTGATTTTTACTCAGATTAAATTGGGTTTCCTTGTAAATGTAAATCGGGTTTCCATCTATCCCTTTTTTTGTATTGATCTTAGACCGATCAACCTTGAATGGAATTTTTATAGTAATATTTCTTCCATTATTTCTATTGAAATCATTAATTTCAGAAATTATGTTATTACACGAACTCAGCTCGTTATCTATAACATCACAAAAAGCATGAATTGAAGCTTCAATGGCGGGATGGCTACACTTGGCATGGTATTGAATACTTTCGCTATTAATAGTCCAAGCTTCTATAGCTCGGTGTTTATCCCACTCTTTTATTGATATTGGATGTCTAACGAATAAGTGTGAATATAAGACCGATGGTGTTCTTTTTGCATCAAAATCAAGAATATCTGAAAGCCTCAATATAACAGCTACTAACTGTAAGTTGGCATGTATATCTGGGCCGCAAATGAAACTTTTATCTAATTCCAAAATTGAAAATGGGGCTTCATTATGGCTAAAACAAATGCTGGCAAATTCAACCGTAAGGTCAGCATCTCGATATTTTATTTTTTCAAGCCAATCCTTTTCAATAATGAACCTAGCTCGATCAGCATGAGTTGTCCTTATGTAGTCAGCAATGAGGTAGCTTTTAATTAAGTCAACACCACTATTATTTCCCTGAACAATGAATTCATCTAGCTTTAACTTTTGATCTGGTCTTGCCAAGTAATAACGCTGAAATTTATCATGTTCGCTTTTATCAGTTTCATCATCGAATCGTGGGGAATGATCCCAGATTTTTTTCCACGATAGAACATCTCGTATTTCCGGAGCCATTCCAATGTCATGAAAAAACGCACTCATGATAAGCAACATTAGCTCTGGGATACTAAGCTCTTCTATATTTTTTGGAGACAAGAGCTTCTCCATTAAAATCAGCACTCGAAACAGATGATCTCCATCATGAAGAGTAAACTCTCCCATATGGATAAGAATTGCTTTTGTTCTTTGATAAGCATAAAACGTAGCGTCATCTACAAGCTTTAATACTTGATTACCAGTAGCAGCATTCCCGCACTTTTTTTGTAACTCAAGGTATATGGCACTTTTGGCTAATCTACTTTGGGTTTCTCCTCGCCAATCATCGTGACTCATATTAATTCCTCATATTTTCTGGACATGCCAAAGCTGTATAATAGTTTTATTCATGTGCATGCGGGTTAACTTGATTATCATTATTTCAAAATGGTGCATTAGCATACAACGCATTTTTATAAACCATTGTTTTGCATTACCTTACGGTGTAATTATCCAGAAATATTCGCATTCGTATTATAACCGCCGCCAGAAAAATGAGCATTGTGAGCTGAGCGCTCCGTAAATATATTGTTTCAGTGAACGTCCGCTTTGGGTCGTAAGCTGCCTTTTCTTGTTCCTAGCACCTGACCAACCCCTGCTAAATTTAGCCTAGCACAAGCTGCTTAAGCAGGCTGAGACTAGTGAGCATGATATTTCAACGTTTCACGTATTTTTCAAATTGAGCTTAAGCGACGCAATATAGCTGGGATGCATCGGCCAATCGCTAGCTACACTCAGCACTGTGCCCAGCGCTTGGCGGGAACGCGGCTGCCATTGTCTTGGATAGTTCCGCAGAGATGCGCTTGCACGACTAAGTAACGATCAGAAAGCTCACGGCCCGTTGAGATCCTTATGGGAGAGGCCGCGGTACAACACGAACATCATTCTGAGCACCAGAATAAACATCGGCAGGCCGACAACCGTGATTACCTAATGCAGTGCGGTCAGCCCGGGAACGCCTGCAAGCATGATGAGCATGGCGGTCAGCATACTTCCAGAGACAACCTAGAAAATGCACTGGTGCCATTGCCGGTACACTGCATATCAACGACCAGCGACGCGAAGTCTAATGATGTGTCAAAGAAGATGGCGAAGCTCAACACTTCCAAGCCCTGAATCAAACCCGCTATGTCACTTTGATTGGCATGGGCATAGAAGGAGACAGAGTAATGTGACCCTAGAGGTTAAAAAAACCATGTCTATCGACCGCTTGGCCTGGAAGTGAGCCTGTTTCCCCGCAAGCGTTCCTTGCTAAAGGTGTTTAAAGCGTGCTGAAACATAGAGTAGCTTAATGACAACCACCACTATCACACTAAACCATTCGCTGAACCCTCAGATGCTTGCCGATTGTATGATTCGTTGTGAGTTGCCCACTTCTCCTCTCGTCTAACCAGGCTGTTCCATGGGCTGTAAGTCACAAAGAAGTCCTCACCAGTTCGACTAAAGAATATTGTGGGAACAAATCTTGGCAATAGAAATAATAAAAAACCCCTAAGCAATTCGACTGCGTTGCAATCTCATCGATAGGGGCCGTGTTGATGTGAATCCTAGGATCCTATGCTGCATAATGCAACACAATATGCACTGTCATATGCAGCGCATTGCTACCTCAACAGGCATCAAACTGATATGGCTATCGAACAAGGCATCTGGAAGCTTGCGAGTGCGCCGGGCGCGTTACCGCAGAAGTTACGCCCATCAGGTATGGCGGACGAGGGGTTGCTGGAAGAGCAGATTATGCAGGATGTCTCGATTCTGAATCGGGATTGGCTGCTGATTGGTCGTCAGGTACGCACTGGCTTCGACAAGCTGATTGACCTGCTTGCTGTGGACGCCAATGGTACGGTGATTGTGATCGAGCTGAAGCGTGATAAGACACCTCGTGACGTGGTGGCTCAGGCTATCGATTACGCTTCGTGGGTGGTGACGCTCGCGGATTATCAGTTGATCGATATTTACCAGCAGTTCGCGGAGCGTTATGCGCGTCCACACGCTACGTTGGATGAGGCATTTGAAACCAAGTTTGGTATTTCACTAGATACTGTCACGCTCAATGATAATCATCAGATGGTCGTGGTGGCCACGGAGCTAGATGCCAGTAGCGAGCGGATTATCAACTACTTGAATGAGCATGCCCAGCTATCGATCAATGCTATGTTCTTTAGTGCGTTTGAGGATAACGGCAACCGTTATCTCAGTCGCGCTTGGATGATCGACCCGGATGAGCCGACTAAACCGATCGCAAGAAAAGCCAATAAAGAGCCCTGGAATGGGGAGTTTTACGCCTCCTTTGGCGATGATCGGCCCTGGGAACTCGCACGGCGTTTGGGCTTTATCGCAGGCGGTGGCGCCGCGTGGTACTCCAAAACGCTTTCTATGCTTTCAGAAGGTGACCGTATTTGGGTCAATATCACGAAAACGGGCTATGTTGGGGTTGGTGAGGTCATTGGCGAGCGTTGCCGTGCTACGGAGTATCACTTCGACACAGAAAACGGCGCTAAAACGCTGTTAGAGCTTGCTACACCCAACGAGTATCCGCACCTTTACCGTGCATTGGATGATGAAGAGGATAATGCCGAATACTTAGTGCCCGTTCGCTGGCTTTATACCGCAGAGCGCAGCCATGCATTCAGTGAAGTGGGATTGTTCGGTAATCAGAACACGGTCTGCAAGCCTACGGCTTCTAAGTGGTCGCATACGGTTATGCGGTTAAAGCAGGCATGGCCGATAGACGGTGGAGTGCAGTAAACCGATCGTAAGCACCAGCCATGTTTGATGAACGATCACAGTGAGGCCATGAATTATGGAGTGTTTTGTTATGGGCCGGCCCCATTAGCTGGATGCGATTGATGTTCTTCAAGCACGTGATTAGCCCCCAATGACCCTACTCGACAAACGCGCTTTCTACTTATTAGAAGTCAGCAGTTGCGGCGGTATTCGCGCGGCGGCGGAGCATTTGCATACCAACCCGTCGGTGGTTAGCCGTCAGATCCGCTCATTGGAGCAGACGCTGGGCATGGCGTTGCTGGAGCGTCAGGGGCGGCATGTCATGCTCACGGAGGCTGGGCAGTTGGTGGTGGATGGCTTTTTAGCGCAACGGCGGCTGAACTCTGAGTTGGGCGATACGCTGTCGCGGCTGCGTAACTTACAGGCCGGGAAGGTGGTGGTGTCGGTGGGTGATGGCTTCGTGGATAGCTTTATCAACCATGTGATGAAGCGTGTCTCTGAGCACTATCCGGACGTACTCATCGAGATCAAAACCGGCATTTACTACCCCCGTGAACCCCATGACATGGTGGCCAGCGACGAGGTGGATATTGCCATTACCTATGGGCCGATCTCCGACCCGCGCTTGGTGGTTCACTCGTTTGAGCGGGGGCCGCTGTGTGCGCTCGTGGCGCCTTCCCATGCATTGGCAGAGCATGCGCGCGTGAACGTGGCGGAACTGCTGCAGCATAAGCTAATTTTTCTGCCCGATGTGTCGGGCTCGCAGCAGTTTGTGAATGCGCTATTTGGCGCGGCGGGGCAGCCTGCCACACCGGCGTATCGCTGTAATTTGCACTCTGTCTCGCGGCGTATGGCGAGCGCGGGCATTGGGGTGTCGTTTATGACGGCGGCTGCTGCACGTAGCGAGATTGAGGCGGGGCTACTGAAGGCGATCCCGATTGATCACCCCATGGCGGCCAGCAGCCAGGGCAACTTGGTGAAGCGTGTCGGCAGAAGGCTCTCGCCCGCTGCCGACTATTTATGGAAGTTGATGATGACGATGCAGTAGCGCTAGTTCGCCATCATGTAAACACCCGGGCCAATGGGCCAACCCATCATCAGCCAGAACATCAGAAACGCCGACCACGCCAGCAAGAAGCCCATGGCAAGGGGCAGCATGGTAGCGATCAGTGTGCCCAGCCCCATGTCCGGTTTGTAGCGCTGCATATACACCAGTGCTACCGAGAAGTAGGGGCTCATGGGCGAGATGATGTTGGTGCTGGAATCCCCAATACGGAACATCGCCAGCACGAAGGCAGGGTCGAAATCGATCATCATCAGCATGGGTACAAACACAGGAGCCATCAGCGCCCACTGAGCCGAGCCGCTAGTCATAAAGACGTTCAGCACCGCACTCATAGCGATAAACGCCCCGACGAGGGGAAGCCCGGTAAAGCCGGTGCTTTGCAGCACGTTCGAGCCTTCAATGGCGATAAACTGGCCAAGCTCCGACCAGCGGAAGTAGGCAATAAACTGCGAAATCGCGAAGAACAGTACCAGGGTCGGCGCGAGGTCGCTGGCCGATTCCGCCATGCGCTGGGGCACATCGCGGCTGCTGGTAATCTTGCCAGTGGTGATGCCGTACACCAACCCAATGGTGACGAAGTAGATAAACATCAGTGGCACGAGCGAGCGCAGAAACGGCGAAGGAATCAAACCGCCGTCTTCGTTGCGTAGTGGCGAAGCTTCGGGCACCACCACCAGTAGTACCAGGGCAATATAGGCCAGCGTTGCCAACCCTACGCGCTTGAGGCCGCGCTTTTCGGCTTCCGTCAGCGTCGGCGTAACCACTTCGGTTTTGAAATCTTTACCCATGGGGAGCGTGCGCTGTAGCCGTGGCTCTACCACTTTATCGACCAGCAGGGTGCCGACGGCGGCCAGTACAAACACTGAGCAAGCCACAAAGTAGTAGTTATCTACGGGAGAGATGTAAGCGTCGGGGTCGGGTCTACTAGGCGCGCGGCATCGGTCGTGATACCTGCAAACAGCGCGTCGCCCACGGTGATGAATAGGCTGGCATCAAATCCAGCCCCGGCAGCTGCGTAAGCGGCGGCAGCCCCCGCCACCGGGTGCCTGCCCACCGAGTAGTACACCATGGCGGCCAGCGGAATCAGGATAAGGTAGTTGGCATCAGAGGCGATACTGCCGCAAATACCCGCCATAAACACGCAGAACGTCAGCAGCGAGGGCGGTGCTTTGGCGACGCTCACCTGCATCAGCGTCGACATCAGGCCCACTTTATCGGCTAGCCCAATGCCGAACATCACCACCAGAATCAGCCCAAGCGGTGGGAAGTTGACGAAGTTACTGACCACGCTGGTCAGCATGAACTCGACACCATCCGCGGAGAGCAGGCTGCGAACGGTCACTTCTGCCTCGGTTTGTGGGTTGATCGCCGAGACGCCTAGCGTGGCTAAAATAGCGGAAATGACCACCACCAGGGCGGCCAAAATAGCGAATAGGATAAACGGATGAGGCAGCTTATTGCCTACCCGCTCGATGGAAGCGAGGACACCTTGCATGACATTTTCCTTATAAAAAGCCTTTTTATTCAAAGTTGTTATGCCACTTAACGTGGCGGCTAGCGCTGTTAGTCGCGCTTAAGCAGGGATGTGGCAAGCGCCACAAACATGCCGCCTGCGATGGGCAGAATGGCATCGTTAAAGTCGTAGCGTTCGTTATGTAGGTAAGCGCTGTCGCCGTTCCCCACAAAGAAGAAACACCCCGGTACTTCCTGCAAGTAGAACGCAAAATCTTCAGCGCCCATGGTGGGCATGTAGTCCAGTTGCTGAATATCGGCGCTGACGCCTTGTTCGGCGGCAATCGCCAACACACGCTCCGACCAACCGGTATCGTTCACGAGAGGAGGAATTTGGTGCTGATGTTCTAGCTGGAAATGCGCGCCGTGGGCGGAACACACCCCGTTAACCACCTGTTCCAGCTTGCCGACCAATGCAGCGCGAGAGCTTTCCCGGTCGCTGCGAATATTCACCAGCAGCTCTGCTTGGCCGGGAATCACATTGGCGGCGTCGCCCGCATGAAACGCCGCGACGGTAATCACGCCTGCTTCCAGCGGTGATTTATGGCGGCCCACCAGCCCTTGCAACTGCTGCACGAGCGAAGCGCCCACATAAATGGGGTCGACCGATAAATGCGGCATGGCCGCGTGGCCGGAGACGCCTTCAATGGTGATTTTGAACGTATCGTTACCGCCCATGGCGGGGCCGGGTTTGACGAACAGCTGCCCTTCGGGAAAGCCAGGGCGGTTGTGGTAGCCAAAAATGGCGTCTACCTGCGGGTTTTGGAGTACACCCGCTTTCACCATCTCATCGGCACCGTTGCCGCCTTCTTCGCCGGGCTGAAACAGCAGTTTGATATAGCCGCAAAGCTGGTCGCGCTTGGCAATAATCGCTTCAGCGGCGAGCAGCAGCGTCGCGGTGTGGCCATCGTGGCCGCAGGCGTGCATCAGCCCTTCTCGTTGGGAGCGGTGCTCAAAGCCGTTGGATTCTTTGATGGGCAGCGCATCCATATCGGCCCGAAAGGCAATCACTGGGCCTTCGCGGCCGGTGTCCAGCTCGGCCAGTACGCCGGTCGTGGCAATGCCTTCTGTCACTTGATAGCCCAGCGCTTTCAGCCGCTCAGCCACTAGCTTAGCCGTATCGGCTTCCTCGAATTTTAGTTCTGGATTCTGGTGTAGCTGGTGGCGTACAGCCACCGCATCGCTGATTTGTTGTGAAGTGAAAAAGGGTGATGAACGCATGTCCTGTCCTTGCCGTTGTCTGTGTCGTTATGGGCGTAGGTAACGCTAAGCGACCTGGCGAGTAGGAACGAGTGCTTTGAAGGGCGAGTTTGTTGCTTTGAGAGCAACGTTGCCCAAAAGTCGTTTTGGTGATGTGGTTGACGTCCTGCTTTGAGAAGCGCAGACTGCCCTTCGTTGGTTAGCAAGTTGCACGTTGTCAGCTGTATCGAAGCATTGAGCGTTTGAGCCTGGTGAAAGTTTCTTGTTGTACCCAATGTCACTCGGGTATTTCCCGGCATCTATTTCGCTACATCGAGGATTTCGATCATGGCAACTGGTACCGTCAAGTGGTTTAACGACGCAAAAGGCTTCGGCTTTATCTCTCCTGAAGCGGGCGGCGACGATCTGTTTGCTCACTTCTCTGAAATTAAGGCTGATGGCTTCAAATCCCTGCAAGATGGTCAAAAGGTGGCTTTTGATGTCACGCAAGGGCAAAAAGGCCTTCAGGCATCGAACATTCAAGTGATGGATTAATCACATAGATTGAATGTTAGCAGCCGGCTTAGCCGGT
>JAUVQU010000122.1 GCA_030597965.1 Cellvibrionaceae bacterium | reverse complement strand
TATGCCCAAGATGATCATGGATAAAAGTGGTCTGCATGTACTGTTGGAATACGATGCCAGCTATCAAAGTGACACCATTGCACCGACAGGGCTACGGCATCGTTTTGTTAGGGAGAAAGGTCAGCCGGATTGGGTTTATATTGATGAGCGTTTAGAGTGAATCTGCTTTACTCTATTACACATTACATATCGGCTATTAATTATGCCTCTGCTAATTTCACTCTGTCCGCCTTAGACACATAAGACTCTTTCTTTTTCGGGTTTAATTTATCGTTGGCTTTTTTAGCCTTTTTCTTGAGTGTATCGTTAATTTTCTTGCGGCGATTCATGGTTTTACATTCACTGTGGGAGCCAGCCTTGCTGGCGAAAGATTTGCCTGTGATGGTTCGCCAGCAAGGCTGGCTCCTACAATAGGGGATGATCAGCTGGCAGGGTTCGCGAAATCCAGAGTGCCAGTTTGTGTTTCATCTTTGGTTCCGACTCATCGCCTTTAGCTAAAGGCTGAATCAATTTATCTTGTACTAATAAACGGTACAAGAAGGTGATTTTATCTTTGGCAGAATCTGAGGCTTCAAACTCGCCTGCGCCGCGATTCTTTGCGTAAACAGCCCCTACGCGCAGGGCTTCAATGACCAACTCAGCTTCATTATTAATTTTCTTTGGAGCTTTCATATTTTTCTCTCTATCTCTTGTTGGCTTGCTTCTTATTCGCTTTCTTCTTGGCCGCTCTTAATTTAGCTGTGCGGTTGGTGGAAGTCTTGGGTTTTTTAGTGGAAGTGCTGTTGGCTTTTGAGCGCCCCTCACCCTTCCCGCCAAACCTTGATTGAGCGGCCCTGTTCACCGACGGCTGGCTCGTTTTACGGCGAGCGGAATGCTTGGGTCGCTTAGTGGAGCCGCCTGTATTTTCTGCCGTAGCCGTGGAGCCCGCTACTGCGCCGTTCAGCTCGCCCATTTCTTTAGGAGTTAGGTTACGCCACTCTCCCGGCTTAAGCTTCCCCAACGACACATTCATAATGCGGTTGCGTTTAAGCTTAGTCACTTCATAACCGAGGTATTCACACATGCGGCGAATCTGACGGTTGAGTCCTTGGGTCAGAATAATTTTAAAAACAAATTGGCTTTGAATCGTCACTTTGCATGGTTGCGTGACGGTACCCAGGATAGGAATACCCTGGGACATCCTCTGTTCAAACACTTTGGTTAATGGCCTATTTACCGTTACCAGGTACTCTTTGTCGTGTGCATTTTCAGCACGCAGAATTTTGTTAACGATATCGCCATCACTGGTGAGAAAAATCAAACCCTCGGATGGCTTATCCAGGCGACCAATAGGGAATATACGTTGGC
Source organism: Cellvibrionaceae bacterium (assembly GCA_030597965.1). Classification (GTDB taxonomy): domain Bacteria; phylum Pseudomonadota; class Gammaproteobacteria; order Pseudomonadales; family Cellvibrionaceae; genus JAUVQU01. The sequence continues at coordinate 5,655 of JAUVQU010000122.1, read as the reverse complement.
GATGGCCGATGGCATCGACGATATTGCCCTGCACACCACTCTCGGTGGTACAGGTAATACCTATAGGTTTGTTGTAGGCAATGTAGACACGATCGGATTTATTACTGGCGCTGGCGCGAATTCGACGCCCTTCTATACGAACTTCACTGCCCGGAAAAACCCGTATACCGGTTTCGGCTGTTTTACCATCGATGCTCACCGTGCCTTCGGCAATGGCGCGATCAGCCTCACGCCGCGAGCAAAAACCGGAATCACTGATGAATTTATTAAGGCGTATGCCGTTACCGTCGGTCACTGGGAGTTTCTCAAAAAAGTCAGACCGGGATTATACGGTATTTTTGTTCGCTTGCAGGGCAAGCTCCTACATTAGATCGAACCCTGTAGGAGCCAGCCTTGCTGGCGAATGATTTACCTGTAATGGTTCGCTTGCAGGGCACCAAAAGTAGGCCCTCTTAAGGGAGCTCCTACATTAGATCGCACCCTGTAGGAGCACCCCAGGGTGCCCTCTCTTCCTGCTTCGTAGAAATTCACCTTGAGCCTTGCTGGCAAAAAGGTTATTGAGCTTTGGCCTGTATACGATAAGCGTGCAGCAGCGGCTCTGTGTAACCCGATGGTTGCTCTTTGCCTTTAAACACCAGGTCACAGGCGGCCTTGAACGCGATGCCGTCAAAGTTAGGTGCCATGGGTGCGTAATCTGGATCACTGGCGTTTTGAGTATCCACAATAGCTGCCATGCGCTTAAGGGCTTCCATCACCTGCTCTTCGGTACAGATACTGTGCTCCAACCAGTTGGCCAGATGCTGAGAGGAGATACGCAAGGTAGCGCGATCTTCCATTAATTCGACATTGTTGATATCAGGTACTTTGGAACAACCCACACCCTGGTCAATCCAGCGGACTACGTAACCCAGCAAACCCTGCGAGTTGTTGTCCAGCTCAAACTTTATCTGCTCTGGTGTCAGCGACGCAGGATCTTCCAGCAGTGGAATGTGAAGAATATCGTCCAGGCTCGCACGTTCACGCTTGGCCAGCTCTTTTTGCAGTTGAATCACATTCACCTGATGGTAGTGCGTAGAGTGTAAGGTCGCGCCATTGGGAGACGGTACCCAGGCAGTATTAGCGCCCGACTTAGGGTGCCCGATTTTTTGCTCCAACATGGCCGCCATTTCTTCTGGCATGGCCCACATGCCCTTACCTATCTGTGCTTTACCCGGAAGGCCAACTTCTAAACCAATATCCACGTTCCAATCTTCATAGGCACTGATCCACACCTGTTGCTTCATCACGGATTTAGGTACAAATGGTCCTGCCAGCATAGAAGTGTGAATTTCATCACCGGTACGGTCCAGGAAGCCTGTGTTGATGAACACAACACGCTCTTTAGCGACGCGAATACATTCTTTAAGGTTAACCGTGGTTCGGCGCTCTTCATCCATGATCCCGACTTTGAGGGTATTTCTGTCTAAGCCCAACGCATCTTCAATGCGACAGAATAGCTCACAAGTGAAGGCCACCTCTTCCGGGCCGTGCATTTTCGGCTTAACAATATTGACCGAGCCACTGCGGCTATTGGGGCGACCGTTGTTATTGCCCTGTAAATCGTGCATAGCAGCAAAGGCGGTAACAAGGCCGTCCATAATGCCTTCTGGTACTTCGTTGCCGTCTTTATCCAGAATGGCACTGTTGGTCATCAAGTGGCCAACATTACGGATAAACAACAAGCTGCGGCCAGGAAGACGTACTTCAGCACCATCTGGGCCAATATAGAGACGGTCATCATTGAGCTCACGCTTAAGGGTTTTACCACCCTTATCGAAGCTTTCCGATAAGTTACCCTGCATCAGGCCTAGCCAGTTGCGGTAAACCTCAACCTTATCTTCGGCATCAACGGCCGCAATGGAATCTTCACAATCCATGATGGTGGTAACAGCCGCTTCCACCAGTAAATCCTTCACGCCAGCCGCATCCGTAGAGCCAATATTGCTATTTGAATCAACTTGAACTTCTATATGCAACCCATTGTTTTTTAACAATATAGAACTTGGATTATCTGCGTTTCCGTTATAACCAACAAACTTTTCAGGTTCACGTAAACCCACCTCTGAGCCACCGCTCAAAGCAACCGCTAATTGCCCATCGACCACTCGGTATGAGGTTGAATCCACATGAGAACCAGCACTCAATGGTGCCGCCTGGTCCAGGTGTGCACGACCAAATTCAATGACCTTAGCGCCACGTACAGGGTTGTAACCCGGACCGGCTTCAGCACCACCCTCATCGGAAATAGCGTCTGTGCCATATAAGGCATCGTACAAACTGCCCCAGCGCGCATTGGCTGCGTTGAGTGCAAAGCGTGCATTCTTAACTGGCACCACTAATTGCGGCCCAGGCTGAAAGGCAATTTCGTGGTCAACATTTTGAGTCGTCACCTGGAAATCATCGCCTTCCGGCACAATATAGCCAATCTCTTGTAAGAAGCTTTTGTAAGCCACTGCGTCATGGGCTTGCCTTTCACCATTAGAGGCACGACGCTCAGTGTGCCAACGGTCTATTTGCGTCTGCAGATCGTCACGCTTTGCTAACAAGGCTTTATTTTTAGGCGCGAGATCCTTAAGAATTGATTCAAAGCTTGCCCAGAAGTCTTCTGGTGCAATACCAGTACCCGGGGCTATTTCATTATTTACCAGACTCAGTAAAGACTCTGCGACCTGTAGGCCACCCACTCGAATACGTACGGTCATTTTGAATATCCTTAATTAACACGGCCTGCAAGACCTGTTTAGCCTGAATTTATAGCTACAGCCTAAACTATAACTTCAAGTTATAAGCCTGACTAATACAGTCGACAAAAGAACGACTCAGGCCAATATATGAATGGAAGTCTATATTACAGGACTACAATACGACTAATTTATCGTAATTATTCAGGCCATTCACAAATCAAATAAAGGTCTGTTTGTTAGGCGAGACCTCTGCCCTGTCAGGGAAGACACTAGGTGTGATCAATCGTCTGCGCCGTCTCAGCAATAAGCTGCCGCATCCAGCGATGCGCGGGGTTATGCTGCAATAACGGGCTCCACGCCATCGTTAGTTCAATCGGGGGGATTTCAAAGGGAGGCGGAACAATGCTGACTCTGTCATTATCCAACTGTAATCGTGCCAGCTTACTGGGTATGGTCGTAATCAAATATTCCTGCTCAGCCAACAATGCTGCCGCCTGATAATGTCGGGTGAATACAGTGATTTTACGCTTAACACCCAGCTTATCGAGGGCCTCATCCACCCACCCCAAACGCTGTACGTCATCAGGGTTCATACCGACACCCACGCCCATGCCTGTTTTACTGACCCAAACGTGCTGTGATGCCAGATAGCTGTCCAAATCAAAATTCGAGAGAACTTTGTTCTTGCTACTGATCAGGCAGCTGAACTTATCCTTCCAGAGCACCCGCTGATGGAATGACTGGGGAATAGTGTCAAAGCGGTTGATGACCATATCCACCCGCCCCTGCTCCACATCGGTAAAACTCACATCACTGGGCGTCATAATGTCTAAGATTATATGAGGAGCAGAGTGCCGCAAGCGTGCCAGTAACGCCGGGAACAGCGTCGCTTCAGCGTAATCACTGGCCATAATACGGAACACCTGATGACTCTCAATGGCATTGAATTCCGAGCGTGGCTGCACGGCTTTTTCCAGACCCAGTATTAAATCTCGGATGATGGGTTCAAGCTCCTGCGCCCGCTCGGTTGGCGTCATGCCTTCACTGGTGCGTATTAATAAAGGGTCATCAAACAACCCCCTTAAGCGTTTTAGGCCATTGCTCATCGCAGGCTGACTGATACCCAACTGATCCGCCGCCCTTGTGACGTTGCGCTCACGCAGTAAGACATCCAAATACACCAATAAATTAAGATCGACCCTGGATATATTCATAATATAAATACCGGAAATAGAAACTATTGATTAGACAAATTATGCCTAATATTACTAGAATCCACCACGTAATCAATTACCAGCGAGCCTTACATCATTGTTATTTCGCCCTGCGGTGGCGTTGAAACTGTACTCAGTCGGTCATTTATAAATTATAAATTCCCTCTTTCCGTGCAATTTCGCCTAACCACAGAACTAAATTCCTAATGATGAAAAGCCCCCTAAATCCATAATTTTTAAAGGGAAGCATCATGTCCATTGCTAATGACATAAAAACAATCACCGCCGCTCAAACAGCGGCCGGTGCTCCTTGGGACGCAATCAACCCAGAGTCAGCTGCCCGTATGCGCGCTCAAAACAAATTTAAGACTGGCTTGGACGTTGCCCAGTACACAGCTAACGTCATGCGCGCCGACATGGCCGCTTTCGACAATGACAAGACTAAGTACACTCAGTCTCTGGGTTGCTGGCACGGTTTCATTGGTCAGCAGAAGATGATTTCTATTAAGAAACACTTCAACGGCCAAACTGATCGCCGTTACTTGTACCTGTCTGGCTGGATGGTTGCGGCTCTGCGCTCTGACTTCGGCCCACTGCCAGACCAGTCCATGCACGAGAAGACTTCTGTCGCCAGCCTGGTTGAAGAACTGTACACCTTCTTGCGTCAAGCTGATGCACGTGAGCTTGGTGGTCTGTTCCGCGAGCTTGACGCTGCCCGTGAAGATGGCGATGAAGTTAAAGCCAAGGACATTCAAAATCAAATCGACAACCACGTAACACACGTTGTGCCAATCATTGCTGATATCGATGCTGGTTTCGGTAACGCTGAAGCGACCTACCTGATGGCCAAGCAAATGATCGAAGCCGGCGCATGCTGTCTGCAGATCGAAAACCAGGTCGCCGATGAAAAGCAATGTGGTCACCAGGACGGTAAAGTAACCGTACCTCACGCCGACTTCCACTCTAAGCTGCGCGCTCTGCGTTACGCTTTCCTGGAGCTGGGTATCGACAACGGCATTATCTGTGCGCGTACCGACTCTGAAGGTGCAGGCCTGACCAAAGAAATCGCTGTTGTAAAAGAGCCCGGCGACCAAGGCGACATATATAACTCTTACCTGGACGTTGAAGAGATCGACGTTGCTGATATGGCTGAAGGCGATGTTTGCTTCAACCGTGACGGCAAGCTGGTTCGCCCTAAGCGTCTGCCTTCAGGTCTGTATCAGTTCCGTCAGGGTACCGGTGAAGAGCGTTGCGTATTTGACAGCGTTGAAGCTATTAAAGCTGGTGCTGACTTACTCTGGATCGAAACTGCAACGCCAAACGTTCAAGACATCGCCGAGATGATGAACGAAGTACGTAAAGAGGTTCCTGATGCGAAGCTGGTTTACAATAATTCGCCTTCTTTCAACTGGACTTTGAACTTCCGCCAGCAGACTTATGATGCCATGGTTGAAGCTGGTGAAGACGTATCTGCTTATGATCGTGCTGCTCTGATGAGTGCTGAGTACGATGAGACTGAGCTGTCTGCACGTGCCGACGATAAGATTCGTACTTTTCAGGCCGATACTGCTCGTGAAGCGAACATCTTCCACCACCTGATCACTCTGCCGACTTACCACACTGCAGCCCTGTCTACAGACAACCTGGCTAAAGAGTACTTCGGAGATGCAGGCATGCTGGGCTACGTAGCCGGCGTACAACGTAAAGAGATTCGCCAG
>JAUVQU010000044.1 GCA_030597965.1 Cellvibrionaceae bacterium | reverse complement strand
TACACCGTATTCCTTGCCGCCTCCGCCGCACTCATTGTCGCCTCCGCTATTGGTGTATTAGCCGGCAGCTTACTGTCTGAAGTCATCAACCCCAAATACCTGCATTATATTGCGGGTATTGGCTTTATTGGTATTGGAATTTTTACTTTATATAATGCGTAAATAAGCCGCGCAATGTGCGGATTTTTTACATGAATTACTCTACAGGGCTACGCTTTTTAAGCTTGGGGATATCCGCTGTCTCTAATTCGCCACGCACCAGATATTCATGAGGCAACATAGAGTTAAAACTTTTTCGCCTGCGACGTAAACGCCTAAGGCGCCTTAAAAAAATCCGGCTTTTCATGAATACACCACTGACCCAACTTGTAATAAATCATCAAGAACTATTTTCCTTAATTATTATTAATAGACGCGCCAACAAGAAACCGCAAATCAGGCCACCAATATTACAAATCAGATCCAACCACTCACCGTAACGATTAACATAGGGCTGCAATAGTTCAATTGCGCCACTCCAAACACCAAAACCAAGAGCAACCCATAAAAAATATTGGGGCAGCCTCAATGCAGCAGGAAGAATTAACAAGCCATAAGCGACAAAGTGATGCGTTTTGTCACTACCAGGCACCTTAGGCAGTTCCGGCAATGGCAACAAAGAAAGCGCGGTGATAACCAGCAATAAAACTAAGCTTATGGCGCCCCAATATCTAATCGTCCACGTCAACAGCTGATTATAGAGTCCCATTATTCCGCCTGTTAGGGTGCATTAAAATAATCAGGTTTGCCGTAAGTCCACAGTTCTCCCCAGTAGCGACCACCGCCATCCAGCGTCATGACTTCTCCCGTCATAAAATTAGACGCATCAGTTGCCAGATAACCACAGGCCTGTGCGATATCCCACGCGGTACCAAAACGCTTCATCGGGTTGGACATGGGGAATTTCTCGACCGCTTCCGGTGGGTACACTTCCATTCCTTCACTGGAAATAATACCCGGCGCCACACAGTTAATTCGAATATTATATTGCGCCCATTCAACCGCCACTGTTTTAGAGGTATAGATTACTCCCGCACGAGCGGCACAGGTGTGCGCGATATCGGTCATACCTTTATCAATCACGGTAACCATGTTGATGATATTGCCCGGCGCACCCTGATCACGCCAACGCTTAGCGGCCGCCTGCATCATGAACCAGGTACCGTTGAGATTGTTGTCTATAACGGCTTTCCAGCCGTTGGGACTGATATCTAGCGCGGGACTAGGAAATTGACCACCCGCATTATTGATCAGCACATCGAGGCCACCAAATTCTTCGAACAGTTCATTATAAAAAACATCAATAAGATCTGGATCTTTGATGTTGAGCTGTTTGGTAGTGACGTCAATACCATGCTCACGCATAATCGCTGCGGCTGCATCCAGCTTGTCCATTTTACGTCCTGCAATAATGACCCTAGCCCCCAAACGACCAAACAGCCATGCCGTGGCTTTACCTATACCACTGCCGCCACCGGTAATAAGAATGCGTTTACCTTCAATGGCCTCACGAGAATACACCAAGGAACTTGTCTGCAATTCTTCGTCGGTCATGCCAAATTTTTTAGGTTTTTTATTTTCAGCGGTCACTTGTTTATTTCCTGTTTAAAAATTCGCTCTTCAGAATACTAAAAGTAAAAATCACAAAGGGTCAGAGCCGCTGTGCGATTCCGACCCTTATTATCTACCACTATTATCGGGATAAAGCCCCAACCTCAGGTTAGCGGAGTAATTCACCCGCAATAATCATCTTACGTACTTCTGTTGTACCCGCACCGATCTCCAGCAACTTAGTCGAACGGAATAAACGGTTCATTTCAGATTCCCAAATATAGCCGCCACCGCCGTGAATTTGCACACCGTTATCCAACACCTTGTTACACATGTCGGCACAGTACATGACTGAAGCGGCTGTACGAGCATGAATCTCACCGCGACCGGCCTGTGATTCATCCACCTCAGAGACTTCACTCAATACCTGCTGACTGAAAGTCTTCATGGTTTCTACCCAGGTATACATGTCCGCAAGGCGTGACTGGATCATTTGAAAACTGGCGATTGGCTTGTTGAACTGTTGGCGAGTCTTGGCGTATTCAACAGAGATTTCCAACGCACGCTCAGAAATACCTGTGTTGATTGGAGCGATCATTGCACGCTCAAAATCCAAACCACTCATCACTACCTTGTGGCCCTGATGCTCTTCGCCGACAATATTCTCAACAGGGATGCGCATATCTTCGAATACCAGCTCAGCGGTCTGGCTGCCGCGGAAGCCCATTTTCACCATTTTTTGCGCAACCTTAAACCCTGGCGTGTTGGTTTCAACCACAAACGCAGTAATACCCTTAGAGCCTTTACCCTGCTCAGTCTTGGCGTAAAGTAAGCAAATATCCGCCACTGGGCCATTAGTAATAAAGATTTTAGTGCCATTGATAACATACTCGTCACCATCACGAACAGCTCTGGTACGCATAGAGCCCAAGGCATCAGAACCTGCGCCCGGCTCGGTTAACCCCAGGCAACCCGTATGCTCACCTGAACACAATTTTGGCAGGTACTTATGTTTAACAAATTCGGAACCGTTGTTATAAATATTGTTAGCGCACAGGTTGTCGTGCGCTACCCAGCTCAGAGCCAACGCATGATTCCAGCGAGAAAATGCCTGTAAAAACAAACCTGCTTCCAAGATACTCAAACCAGCGCCGCCGTATTCTTCACCGACCGTTACACCGAGTAAGCCCAGCTCACCCATCTGCTTGAAAATATCTTCTGGCCACCACTCTTCGTCGTCCATCTTCTGCGACAGTGGGTACATTACTTCACGCGCAAATTTATCCGCGTGATCCATCAAACTTTGTTGCTCGTCAGTTAATTTGAACTGAGACATAACTATTTCCTTCAATACTTTATTTCTTAAAACTAAATTCCCGTTCGTACAGGAATAACAATTTACTATGGTTCAACTCTTCACTAGAAACCTTCATGAAAGTTTCTAGTAGCGCATAACGCCGTAGTTGGTCCCTTCGAAGGATGAGTTCAAAGACGCAGCGATTGAAATACCCAAAGCATTACGAGTATCGACAGGATCAATAATGCCATCGTCCCAGATTTCAGAGCTGGTGTAGTAAGCACTGGTCTTCTGTGCGTAGCCCTTCAATGTATCGTTCTCAATTTCAGCCAACAACTCAGAGGTAGGTTCGATACCTTCACGCTTAAGTTGATTGATCTTAATGGTCACCAGTGTCTTACACGCCTGATCAGCACCCATGGTCGCGGTCTGGCTTTTCGGCCATGCGAACAATGTGCGCGGATCCCAAGAGCGACCACACATTCCGTAGTTACCCGCACCAAAGGAGCCATTGGTCATTACGGTGAACTTAGGCACATCAACACCACCCTGCACCATCAACATCTTGGCGCCATCTTTGGTGATACCACGGCGCTCGTATTCTTTACCCACCATGAAGCCGGTAATGTTCTGCAGGAATACCAACGGTACGTTGTTCTGGTTACACAGAGACATAAAGTGCGTGGCTTTCAAGGTAGAGTCGTTAAGCAGTACACCGTTGTTACTGACAATACCGATTTTATAACCGTGGATATTGGCGTAACCACAGACCATGGTTTCACCGTAGTCTGGCTGGTATTCGGCAAAACGTGAACCGTCGACCATGCGCGCAATCACTTCGCGCATATCAAAACCTTTCTTGATGTCATCGGGGATAATGCCGTAGAGCTCACTCGGATCGTAGTACGGGTCTTCCGGCGTCTCACGCTGTAGATCAAACTTAACTTTGCGCTCCCACTGACTGACGACTTCACGGCCCTTGGCGATGGCATCACGTTCGTTGTGGGCATGATAATCACAGGTGCCGGAGACTGTGGTGTGCATAGTCGCACCGCCGAGCTCGTCAACGGTCACCTCTTCGCCGGTCGCCGCTTTTACCAGCGGTGGACCACCCAGGAACACAGCGCCGGTGCCTTCGGTAATGATCGAATAGTCAGACAGTGCCGGCGTGTAAGCACCACCCGCCGTACAATGACCGAAGACCAGCGACAGCTGCTTACAACCCATCTTTGAAAGCTGAACCTGGTTACGGAAAATACGGCCGGCCATGTACTTGTCGCCAAATATATCAAACTGCAACGGCAGGTAACCACCAGCCGCGTCACACATGTGGATCACGTCAAGACGGTTTTCAATGGCAATATCCAGTGCTCGAACCATTTTCTTTACGGTCAGCGGGAACCAGGCGCCACCCTTTACCGTTGGATCGGAACAGTTAATCACCACCTCACGACCACCGACAATACCGATACCGGTAATCACACCTGACAGAGGTGCGATGCCGTCATAGGCTTCACCGGCGGCCATGGTGGAAAACTCAAGGAACGGCGTACCCGGATCGAGCAACAACTTAATACGCTCACGCGGCAACATTTTGCCCTGACCCAATACGCGATCCAGATCGCGCTGAGCACGTGTGTAGCGAGCGTCGTACTGTTTCTGACGGAACTCATCCATCACCTGAGTGTTGTACGCTTTAAACTGCTTATACTCTTCCGAGTTAGTATTCAGTTTTGATTGAATTCTTCTCATTTCATTCTCTCTGAGCCTTAGGCTTCAGCCTCCGGTACTTCGATATCGACCAATACCGCACCCTTGTCAAAGCTGGCACCAGCCTCACAACCTAAGGAAACCACAACACCACTCACTGGCGCTTTAATTTCGGTTTGCAGCTTCATACTCTCAATCAGCATCAGCGCATCACCTTCACTCACTGTATCGCCATCCTTAACGTAACTCTCAATCATCACGCCCGGCATAGGTGCCTTGATGCGACCACCGCCTGCGACGCCTTCATCACCCTCGCCAAACTCGTCGAGAGCATCCAATTGAAAGGTTTTTCCGTCCAAATGCAGGAACAGCTTGTTATCGTCTTGGGCCGCATACACTTCTCGCGCTACACCATTAACGGTTAGCTCACACTGGTGACGGTCGATCCAGTGAATTCTCGCGTCCACCAAATGGCCATCAACTTCTAGCGTGATATTGTCAGCGCGACGCACCAACTCCACCTCATGGGTGTTTTCATTCAAAATATATTTTGGTATCACAATTAATTACTCCAACGGCCGATGGATGCATAAATATCCGGCGTCGCTTCCATGATCAATTTCATAGAGCGATCCGACAACATAGCGGCGCTCAATACGGCGCGCTGCTGATCGGCAGACAATTCATCTTTCACCAAATCTTCGGCATAGGTGCCGACAAAACCAGTATCCACATCGCCCTCTTTAAAGGCGGCGTGCTCTAATACTTTAATTAGGTATTCCGCATTGGTATTGATGCCCAGCAAAACCATTTCACGCAGTTTCTCAATACACCCCGTAATCGCTTCAGCACGGGTCGGCGCATGAACGATTAATTTAGCCAGCATTGGATCGAAAGCGGTAGTAATAGCCTGACCTTGATACAGGCTGCTGTCGAAACGCACGCCTTCGCCGGTAGGCTCTTTAAGAAACAACACCTTGCCCGTTTCTGGCATAAAGTCGTTAAAGGCGTCTTCTGCGCACAGGCGGCACTCAACCGCATGACCATTCATCACTACAGATTCTTGCGCGATAGACAACGGCTGACCCGCGGCCACTTTCACCTGTTCGGCCACAAGGTCTACGCTGTAAACCATCTCTGTCACCGGGTGTTCAACCTGAATACGCGTATTCATCTCAAGGAAGAAGAACTCACCGCTGCTGGTGTAGAGAAACTCCACAGTACCGGCACTGGCATAATTTGCCGCCTTGGCAATACCGGCTGCCGCGTCGCAAACTTCTTTGCGCTTGGCTGCATCCAGTGCTGGCGATGGCGCCTCTTCAATTATCTTCTGGAAACGACGCTGAATAGAACATTCACGTTCGCCCAGATGCACAACGTCAGTGCCATCACCCACCACTTGCACTTCGATGTGACGTGCATTTTCAAAATAGCGCTCTACGTAAACACGTTTATCGCCAAAATACTTTTCGGCCTCAGAAGCGGCTACTCGCAAAGTCGATTCTAGCTCGTCCTTCGAATTAACAATGCTCATACCCTTACCACCACCACCGGCGGAGGCTTTAACAACCAATGGGAAACCCATTGCCGCAACAGCATCAATAAAGCCATCTGAATCTGCATCCATACTGACGGACGGAGGCACAGGAAAACCATGCTTCTCAACAAAATTACGGGACGTAATCTTGTCACCCATCAGCTCAATCACCTCAGCCGAGGGGCCGATAAAGGTAATGTCGTTCGCGGCCAGTTCGCGGGCGAAGCCGGCGTTTTCAGATAAGAAGCCATAACATGGGTGCACACCGTCCACACCCAGCTGCTTGCAAATGCCGATAATCTGAGCGATGTCCAAATGTGCCGCACTGGGGCTATCACCAAAAATCTCTACCGCTTCATCGGCCTGACGTACAACCGGTGAGTTACGATCGCTGTCGTAATAAATAGCGACGGAAGGAATACCTAACTGCTGCAAACAGCGCAGTATGCGCAGGGCAATCTCGCCTCGATTGGCGATTAGCACCTTATTAAACAGTGTGTCTGTACTCATAGGTTTTATCTTTATGTCATTACTGAATAGGGATTAACGGCTAAAGCCGGTTCAGGCTGAACAATATAATGAGTCAAGCTCAATAAAACAATAGACCTACTGTAACTTAATTGTTAAAGCTTAAAAATACGACATGAACTGACACTAAAACCAGCACAAACAATCAATATTAACAAGCATCATTGACTAAACAGCCCAAACAGAAGCTATAATTGAGTCAGACTCATTAAATTAGTTAGCATACTTATTTGTTGGTGGCTTTTCAGATATGATTAAGCACCACCACACTGAAAGACCACAAGGTTAAAAAACACACACCATGTCTCAAGTTGAAGCCGGCACCCTACTGTGGACGCCAACCCAAGAACGTATTGATAATTCGGGCGTGACCCAATTCATCAGCTGGGTCAACAAGCACCACGACACCGAACTGACTGATTACCAATCTCTGTGGCAGTGGTCCATAGATGATATTGCCCGTTTCTGGGAAGCCATTTGGCAGTGTTATGAGGTGAAGGCCAGCACGCCTTACGAACAAGTTATCGCCGACAAGAATATGCCCGGCGCACAGTGGTTCACTGGCGCCAAATTGAATATGGCTCAATACATGCTGAGCAAGGGCGATCTTGGGGACTTGAGCCGCACAGCTGTATTTGCAGAAAGCGAAATTTTTGACCCACGTGAAATAAACTGGATAGATCTACGCGCTCAAGTGGTTAAATTGGCCACCCACCTTCGCAACCAGGGCATCCAGCCAGGGGATCGAGTGGCGGCCTATCTGCCAACATCCATAGAAGCCGTGGTTGCCATGTTCGCCGTGATCAGCGTTGGCGCCACCTGGTCGAGCTGCTCCCCTGACTTTGGATCAAACAGTGTACTGGAGCGCTTCAGCCAAATTCAGCCCAAAGTTTTATTAACCGTTACGGGTTATGGCTATAACGGCAAACATCACGACAGACTGAATTCCGTTAATGAGATTATTGAAGCCTTACCCAGCCTGACCGAGGTTATTCACCTTCCCTGGCTTGACTGCAAATCACCCAGGCCACCGCAAGTACCTGTGAACAGCTCACTGATCAGCTGGGAGCAGGCATTAAATAATGATGCCTGTTACGAAACATTTGAATTTGAACAGGTAGAATTCAACCACCCTATATGGGTCATGTACACCTCCGGCACTACCGGTATGCCTAAGGGCATTGTTCACTCTCAGGGCGGCGTGCTACTGGAGTTTATAAAATTCGGCTGGCTTCATGACGACCTAAAACCCGATTCGGTAAAATTCTTTTACACCACCACCGGCTGGACCATGTTCAACATGCTGACAGGTGGACTGGCCACCGGCTCAGCCATCGTCATTTACGATGGTTGCCCGACCTACCCGCTTGATCGCCTTTGGGATCTCAGTGAGCGTTTTGGTGTCACCTACTTTGGTGCCAGTCCAACCTACATCAACACACTAATGGAAAAGGGTTACTGCCCTAAAGATCACTACGACCTATCAAAGATAACCACTATAGCCAGTACCGGCTCTCCGGTATCACCTGAAAACTTTGCCTGGCTCTATGAGAACATCCATAAAGATCTCCATGTTGTCAGCATGAGCGGTGGCACCGATGTCGCTACGGCATTCGTGGGTGGCACACCTACACAGCCCGTTCACGCAGGCTTCATCCAGGCGCCCTGCCTGGGCGTTGATGTTTGCGCACTGGATGACGATGGCAACCCTATTCTCGACGAAGACGGAGAGTTAGTTGTCCGCCAACCCATTCCCTCCATGCCCCTGTACTTCTGGAATGATGAAGGTAACGCCCGCTATAAAAGCAGCTACTTTGAAACCTACGAAGGTATCTGGTGGCAAGGAGATTTAATTCATTTCAGGTCGGACAACAGCTGTCGAATCATGGGACGCAGTGACTCCACATTGAATCGCTTCGGCATACGTATCGGCACCTCTGAAATCTATCGCAATGTGGAATGCATAGAAGGCATCAAAGACAGCCTGATCATTAATCTGGAATTGCCTGGCTCCAAATTCTTTATGCCGATGTTTGTTGTGCTCAATGATGGGTATGAACTGACCAACGCCATGCTAACCGAGATAAAGACAAATCTAAGCGCCAAGTGTTCACCGCGACATGTACCAGAAAAGGTCTATGTTGTAGAAGAGATTCCTTACACACTCTCTGGTAAAAAGCAGGAAATTCCGGTCAAAAAATTATTGATGGGTAAGCCGGTCAGTAAGGCAGTGAACTTAGGCGCCTGTGCCAACCCAAGCGCCATTGAGTATTTTGCTGAGTTCGCCAAGACCATCGAAAACGAATACGCCTGAGTCAATAATAATCAGAAACAAAAAAGCCATGAGTAACCAGCAGATCATTTTAGTCCGTCGCCCCAAGGGCTACCCTCGCGCCGAACACTTCGCTTTAAGCGAAGGCACGATGCCGACCTGTAAAAATGGTGAAGTACTGATTAAAAACCTGTTTGTTTCCGCCGATCCCGCCATGCGCGGCTGGGTCAGTGACGAAAAAAATTATCTGAAGCCTGTCGGGATCAATAGTGTCATGCGATCAATCGCCGTGGGCGAGGTTATTGAATCGCAACACCCTGATTATTCAGAGGGCGAGCTGGTCACAGGCTGGTTTGGCTGGCAACAGTACGCAGCCGTCACCCCCGATCAAATTTTCCGTAAAGTCACTGAATGCGGAGGCTCGAACCTCATTCCTGTTTCCGCCAGCCTGGGCGTATTGGGCTTAAACGGAATTACTGCGTATCTGGCGCTTAATCAAATTGGCCAACCCAAAGCCGGAGAAACCATTTTAATCAGTACCGCTGCAGGCGCTGTCGGCAGCATTGCTGGCCAGCTCGCCAAGCAAGCGGGCTGCAGGGTATTGGGCATTACCGGTAGCGATGAGAAAGTAGCACAGTGCCTGTCTGATTTTGGCTACGATGCAGCCATTAATTACAAGCAAGACGGGAACCTAGAGCGAAGTATCACAGAGCTCTGCAACGGTAACTCCATCGATATTTTCTTTGATCAAACCAGTGGCTCCATCAGTGATGCTGTATGGCCTCACATGAATCTGAATGGTCGTATCATTCAGTGCGGTACCAGTGCCATTGATTCCTGGAGCCCTAAACCACAGGCCCCAAGGCGCGAGCGAGACTTCATTACCAAACGCCTGCTACAACAGGGTTTTGTGGTTTTTGATCATATGGAGAAGTGGCCTGCAGTAGCTGAAGTGCTGGCCGCCCTGATTAGACAAAAGCAACTGCAATACAAAGAACATAAATACCAAGGCTTGAACAAAGCTCCTACCGCCCTGGAAAATCTTTACTTAGGAAATAACACGGGAAAATCCGTGATTCAAATCAACCATTTTAATAACTAACAAACTATAAATAAGGAGTTCACTATGCCAGGTAAGTTTTATGATGAATTCGTCGTTGGCGAAATTATTACTCACGGATTTCGTCGCACCGTAACCGAGTCCGACAACGTTTTATTCTGCTGCATTACTCACAACCCGCAGCCGCTGCACATGGACGCTGAATACGCCAAACAAACTGAATTTGGCCAGATCGTTGTGAACAGCATGTACACCATTGCCATGGCAACCGGCGTCACCGTCGAAGACACCACTCAGGGAACCGTTATTGCCAACTTGGGATTTAAAGAAATTCTGACGCCAAACCCCGTATTTATCGGCGACACCCTGCGCGTACAAACAGAAGTATTGGACAAGCGCGAAAGTAAATCCCGCCCGAATGACGGTATTGTGACCATGAAGCATATTGTGCACAACCAGCGTGATGAAGTTGTGTGTACGATTGTACGAGTTGTTCTAATAAAAAAATCTGCTTAGAAGTTACAAAAGTGGGGTCGAATTTATTCAACCTAATTAACCTTTACTATTGGGCGAATAAATTCGGCCCTGCCCTGACTAGAAGCAGAAAGACCAAAAGGAAAAACTATGCCAGCCAAATCATTTATGTTTGTCCCTGGGGACAGCGAAAAAAAATTAGGTAAGGCCCAAGATCTTGGTGCCGACGCCTTAATTCTGTGCCTTGAAGACGCCGTATCCGAGCAGAACAAACCACTGGCACGAGAAATGACGACCGCTTATTTAAATGAGTGGCATGGCAAGAGCAAACCGCAGCTTTGGGTACGCATTAACCCCATCAGCACAGAACATATGCTGAAAGACTTAGTGTCCGTTATGGCCGGCAAGCCTTACGGCGTATTCTTTCCTAAGCCCAGCACAGCGGAAGATTTCAAAGCCCTCGATAACTACATGACCATTTTGGAACAACAGCATGGCATTGAGCTGGGCAGCACCAAGGTCATGAGTATCGCGGAATCCTGTATTGGCACATTGAATCAAGCAGACTTTGCTAACGTCATACCACGACTCACCGCCATGACATGGGGTGCCGAAGATATGTCCGCCGACCTAGGAGCCTCCACCAATAAAGATGAAAACGGCGCATATTTCCTGGTACACCAAATGAATCGGGCAAATTGCCTGCTGGTCACCCATGCAGGCGACATGCAAGCGTGTGACGGCGCTTACCTCGACTTTCGCAATGACGACGGGCTTCGAGATGAATGCCTCCGCGCACGCCGCGAGGGCTTTACCGCAAAAATAGCCATCCACCCGGCACAAGTCGCCATCATTAATGAATGCTTTACGCCCTCCGAAGAGGAAATCTCTTACGCAAAGCGTGTAGTACAGGCATTTGAGGACGGCAATGGAGCAGGCACTGTGGGCCTGGATGGGAAAATGCTGGACAAACCTCACCTGAAACAGGCACAACAGGTATTAGCAACAAGCTAGACAAATAAAGTTAGTAATTTTCTTGACTAACCTGACTATTGAGCTATTCTATTTGACGGGACGCTAGGCACTACCCGTATGCACTACCCGCTATCGAAATAACAATAATAACCAGCTCATGGACACGAGCTGAGCGATAGTCAATCCCTTAAAGTGCTGGGTAGCCTAGCCGTCCCACCACCACTCTCCACATAAGTTTGCCTGTCTCAACCAGATACAGGCAAACTGTCAGTATTTGTAGCTATAAAAGGCGCGCTTTAGACATAGCTGAAGCAAGCCTTCCCGATATTAAATAGCACTTTTACTGTGAATCAAAAAAAATGAAACTCTACCATTGCCGCGATGCCCGTTCTTTACGCCCTATGTGGGCACTTGAGGAATTAGGTCTTGATTACACATTAATCAACCTGCCGTTTCCTCCTCGATATAAAGCGAAAGGTTATAAAGAGCTCAACCCGATGGGAACCGTACCCACCTTTCTTGATGGAGACTTGGTGCTCACAGAATCTGTCGCCATTTGCCATTACCTGGCGGAGCGATACGGCAAAGACTCCCCACTTTGGATCAATAGCGATGACCCTGAGTACGGTGAGTTTTTAAACTGGCTCTACCGCAGCGATACTACCTTCACCTATCCATTAACCATTGTTCTCCGTTACCAAGTGCTTGAGCCTGATGAACGAAAGCTCCCGCGGGTCGCAGCTGACTATAAACAGTGGTTTTATGCGCGACTGCGCAGCGTCGAAACCGCGCTGGAAGACAGAGATTACCTCTGCGGTATCAGCGAAGAAAATCCACGGGGACACCTAACGATTGCCGATATTTGTGTCGGCTTTGCCGTGTACTTCGCTCATCGACTTGGCGTAGATGATGAATTCGGCCCCAATACCCAAGCGTATTTACAGCGCATATTGGAACGCCCGGCCTTTCAGCGCTGTTTAGAAAAAGAAAAAGAGTTTCCGTCGGCGCTTTAATTCTCAACGACAAATTGCAGAGAACAAACAGGTAACCGTTATGAATTTCGAACATCTAGAATTTAACATTGAATCAGGCGTTGGCATTATTCGGCTTAACCGCCCCAACGAAGGCAACGCATTAAATTTAAGCATGACCAAAGAATTTTCTAATGCCGTAGCCCATTGCGATGAAAACCCAGAAATTCGCGCCGTGGTTTTAACCGGCAACGGTGCAATGTTTTGCGCCGGTGGAGACTTAAAAACCCTCTACGAAATGGGCGCAAAACGGGAAGAATATATTCGTGTGCTCACTCATCATTTTCACGGTACGCTGAGCCGCCTCAACTACATGGACGCCCCTGTTATTACCGCTATTAATGGTACCGCCGCCGGTGGTGGCTTTAGTCTGGCATTAGCCAGCGATCTTGCCTTTGCCTCTGAAAAAGCCAAATTCACCATGGCTTACACTAAGGCTGGATTAGCGCCGGATGGCGGCAGCAGCTTCACTTTGGCACAGATGGTCGGACTTAGACGCGCAAAAGAAATCGCTCTACTCAATCCTGTTTTTGGTGCTCAGCAGGCCCTGGATTGGGGGCTCATTAATGGAATAGAGAAGGATGACGAGCTATTTGATAAGACTTTTGCCATTGCTGCGGAATTAGCGCAGGGACCAACCAAATCCTACGGTTTAACCAAACGCATGATCATGGATGGCGTCAACGCCAGCATGGAAACTCAGATGCAGGCCGAATCACGGGCGATATCCTCCCGCAGTGTCAGTGAAGACGGATCTGAAGGCATAGAGGCATTTGCCACCAAGCGTGCGCCTGATTTTAAAGGAAGGGATTAAACCTCGTCCATTTTGAGGTTTAATTCATCAGTAAGGGTGATGTATAGTTCCGACCTGATAAAATGAAGTCCTAAATAAACGAGGTTCAAGATGGCATCTAAAGACTCTAAAAACCTGGCTTTGGCCATGTGGGTTTGTACTATTTTTTTACATTTCATCCCGGGCCTGTTGGGCTATTTACTCAAAGCCGATGATAAATATGTGAAATCACAATCAACCGAAGCTTTAAACTGGGCCATTACAGCGTTTTTGGCCTATGCAGCAGCCTCAATCATCTCGGCTATCGGTCTCGGCAGTATTGGCGGATTACTCACTTCCGCTGTAGGCATAATTCACCTGATCTTTTGCATCCTGGGTGCCGTTGCTGTTTCCAAAGGAGACAATTACGAAGTACCATTCGCTCTGCGCCTTATCAAGTAGAGAGTCCAGCCTTTAAGCCAAAAACCGGTATAAAAATTGAATATTTTTATACCGG
>JAUVQU010000095.1 GCA_030597965.1 Cellvibrionaceae bacterium | reverse complement strand
TGGTGCCCAGCATCAGGTAATAGTCGGTGCGGTTAATATCAGGGATGGTGCACAGGAACTGGTGTCCCAGCATATGATGCCAGACAAAGTTGTGGGGCATCTGATCCACAGTGGAGCCGGTATAAACGTTACGTGATCCTATGATCTTCTGTATCGGCATAACAGACAGCAAGCTGCCGACATTGTGTGCTGTACTGCGGCCAAAATAAGACCCAATACTGTTCATGCCGTGCTCGTTCTGAATGCGGGCCAGGTTTTCTGCGGCGTATTCCAGTGCTTCTTCCCACTCGATTTCTTTCCACTCATCGTCGTGCGACTTTTCATCCGGGTTTTTACGCACGCGCATGAGAGGCTTTTTCAGACGGTCAGGACAATTGTGAATATCCTGAATGCCGGTGGCCTTAGGGCAGATATTGCCCTTGCTGAGGACATCGTTTTTGTCGCCGCGGATGGCCAGGATTTGATCGCCTTCGTATTCGACTTCAATGCCACACATGGTTTCGCACAGGTGGCAGGTACGGTAATGGAGTTGGCTCATCATTCTTCTCTTTTGTATGGACGCGCTACATTCGTCTTGATTGAGGGTGCTGTTTCCAAGTACGGGTAATGTAAACAAAAGGCCAAACTTAATCAACTAGTATTAAGTTTGAGCGAGAAGGCTGCTTATAACTAAAAGTAATACAAGGGTATTAATTGTGGGCAGTCGTTAACGGTTGGGTTTGCTGTTGTTGTTCTTGGCGGGTCTGTTTGTGGCATCGTGGATATGGCCAGCCACAGCCCAGCGTGCCGTGGGGGAAGGCGCTGCAGTCATCGCGGGTGAATAGTTTGAGGTTTGTTGCAGCTATAACCGCTGTGGAAGCGGTTATAGCCAGAGCTGAAACTCCTGTGCTTTTAAATGCCAGGGGCTTTTAAGTATCAGGGGCTTTTAAAGCAACTAAGCGTCAGGGACTTTTAGGCGCCAGGGGCTTTTAGTCGCTAGGGGCTTTTAAGCGCTAGGGGCCTCTAGGCGCTAGGGGCCTTATTTTTCAGCAGGTCGGATATTTGACGAATTTGAATCGCTTCGACACCGGTGCCTGCTAATGCATCGGAGATAACAACCACTCGATCTTCCGGGGAAAACTCATCGCGCTGCACCATGATTTTGGCGGCTTTGGCGAGGGTCTTTTCCGGGTCGGAGCTGAAGTTGATGCGGTAGCTCAATACATTGCGGTTCATTACCAGCTGACGGCGTGTGCGGCTGTCATTGGTAAAGGCGCAGATGATTGGTTTTTGGGGGTGGCAGTTGGTGACCCAGTGAGCCATACGGCCGCGGCGTGTGGGTACAATAATAGCTTTTGCCTCAATAGATTCGGCTAGGTTGACGGCGGCTCGGGCGATCTGCTGTTTGTCGCCTTCGACGGCCAGTTCATCGCTGAACCTAAGCCCGCGGCTGCTCTCTGTGGAGCGGGCAATACGATCGAGAATCTCTACACACTTGACGGGGTATTTACCAATGGTGGTTTCGCCGGAGAGCATGATCGCGTCCGCTTCTTCATACACGGCATTTGCTACATCGGTAACTTCGGCGCGAGTTGGCATGGGGTTGTCGATCATGGATTCCAGCATGTGCGTTGCAACAATGACGCGCTGGCCTTTTTCGGCGCAGGTGCGGATGATGCGACGCTGCACGCGCGGCAATACTTCCAGAGGAATCTCTACGCCAAGATCACCGCGGGCAACCATGATGCCATCGGCGGCATCGACGATGCTTTCCATGTTTTTGATGGCTTCCTGGTCTTCAAGTTTGGCGATGACTTTAATCTTGCCGGCTTTGGCGCCTAACAGCTCGCGCAGTTCGTGAATATCATCGGCCTGACGAACAAAGGACAGGGCGATGAAGTCGACCTCCTGCTCAATGGCAAACAGAATGTCGCGGCGGTCTTTTTCGGTAATGGCCGGTAAGTTGACACGAATCCCTGGCAGATTTACGTGGCGCTTACTTTTTAGCAGGCCGCCATCGATTACCGTGCACTGCATGACGCGCTCTTCTTTGTTTAAGACTTCCAGGTTGATCAGGCCATTATCGACAGTGATTATGTCGCCGATGTTTACGTCATTGATCAAGTCGTCGTAGTTGATTTGTATGGATGAGGCTTCAACGTCCTCGGCTCCACGGGCGACTATTGAAATGACATCGCCTTCTTTTAAATGCAGATCGTTGGTTACGTCACCGGTACGGATCTCTGGCCCCTGAGTGTCCATTAATACCGCAATGGGATGATGAAGTTTTCTGTTGAGCGTGTGGATGGCTTTGATGACTTTGGCGTGCGATTCGTGATCACCGTGAGACATGTTCAGGCGAGCGACATTCATACCTGCGTTGGCTAGTTGCTCCAGCATGTCAAAGGATTCGGTTGCTGGGCCTATGGTGCAAATGATCTTTGTCTTGCGCATGGTGATCGCCCTCCGTCGGGCGGTTAGTTCTGTGTGGGTTGAAGTAGTAGGTCAACAATACTTTGGTTAAGTGTGCGAATAAAAATATCGCGAGGAATGACGTCCCTTGCGGGCAGATAATTGGCCAGTCCATGAATCAGGACGCAGCCAATTAAAATACCTTTGGCGCTGATTTCATCGATGTCCTCAAACGTGACAAAAGTTTCTCCCATGGCTTGCATGCGTTGGATATCGTTAAAATCCTGGTGGCGTTCTACGCGTAGCGCACGATATTTCCGGGTGCTCATCAGCTCCCCGTGAATTTTTAGAAAGTGTCGGCCACCATCTTCATTATCGATCTCCTGCGCCAAAGGCACTACCAGCGCCTCAACCAAATCGTAAAGCGTGAAGTTACCTTTCTTTTCCAGTTGGTCGAGCATGGCGGTGCGGCGCTTGGCAATATCTATGGAGTGTTTATCGAGTACGGCATGCAGCAGGCCTTCTTTGTTCTTGAAGTGATATTGCAGTGCGCTTCGATTTTTTTGTTCGGCTGTTTTGGTAATATCGAGCAGGCTGGTAGCCTCAACGCCTTTTTCGGCGAAAAGTCTTTCGGCGGTATCCACAATGCGTTTGCGGGTTGCGATGGTGTCTTTGCGCAATTTGTCAGCTCAGTTTGAAAATGAGGCGGCATTATTTCACGCCCGCAGAGGCACGGCTAGTACCGCAAGAAACACTAGCTGCGAGCTTTTTGTTTCAGCTTGGCAAGACGTTCCTCCATTACATCAAAATCAATCTTGTTGTTGTAGGGCTCGCTCAGACTCATTTCGTATTGCATGCCATCGGCCAGTGACATCTCCCAGCCTTTGTTAATCTGTTGTTTCAGCAGTGCGACGGTATCCGGCATCCCCTCCGCAATTCTTTCTGCAGCGTTCAATGCGGCGGGCATCAGTTCCTCATCGGGGAGTACTTCGTTGACTAATCCCCAGTCTTTAGCCTCCTGAGCGCTGAAATAGCGACCGGTCAGGCTCAGTTCCCGCGCTCGATTAATACCAATGATACGCGGCAGTTTTTGGCTCATGCCCCAGCCAGGCAATACCCCGACCTTGGCGTGGGTATCTGCAAATTTTGCCGATTCGGCGGCGTAGAGAAAATCGAGGCCTAGTGCTAATTCCAGCCCGCCAGTGACGGCGAAGCCATTAATTGCGCCAATTAAAGGCTTGGGGCAGTCGCTCATGGCTTTCAGAGTGGGGGCGTTCGGGCCATAACCCGCTGTTTCAGCCAGGTTGGCATTGGCTTTCAGTTCTTTTAAATCCAGCCCGGCGCAAAAGGCCTTGCCGCTGCCTGTGACAATAATGGCGGCAATGGTTGAATCATCGCTAAAGCGTTTAATGGCCTCACGAAATTCCCGGTTAAGCGCTTCCGTCATGGTGTTGAAGGCTTGAGGCCGATTCAGGCGGATGATACCTGTGGAGCCGATTTGCTCGGTAAGGATGGGGGCTTGTTCTGGCTTGTCTGTCATTGGGATAAAAATCCTTAGAACTGACTATGGCACAAACTTTAGTGGTGTGTCATAGTGGCGTTCTTATTATTACAGTGATATTGATGATGCACTCTAGCAGCCAAACCACAAAAGTTGGAAATTCAACCCTGCGCTGGGGTGATGGCCAGCGCATGGACAATCCCAGGCAGGGTGCGGCAAGAATCATTGAGGCGGCTAAGTTCTGTTTTGGTGAGTCGACTATTGAGTCCACTACTATTGATCAGATAGCGCAGCAAGCAGGGGTTTCCCGGCGCACCATTTATCGATACTTCGACAATAAGACAGCGATCATTCAGGCGGTGGTGGAAGATCAGGCGGCTCCGTTTTTTGCAGAGATGAAGTTGTTATTGGTGGAGGCTGAGGGTGTGGCGTTTCGAGATTTACTTGTTCAGTGCGTGTTGTTTTCGTTGAGGCGCGGGCCACAAATGGATCACTTTCAGACTTTACTGGGCGGATCCAATGCATTGGCCACCGCTGATATTTATCTGTCTTCAGGTCGTATCAGGGAGCACCTGCATGATTTATTGGGTGATTATTTCTCGGCCGCTCAGCGTGCGGGTGAAGTGAGTCAGGACTGGACACTGGATGAATTACTGGGTTGGGTGGGGCGTTTGGTCCACTCCTTTATTGTAAATCCAGAGCCGCCGGAGCAAGTGGAAAAATTAATTCGGCAGTATTTACTGCCAATCGTTAAATAAACAGTAATTAGAAGAACACGGTAGAGAGCTAAATATGAAAACTGAATTTGATTACATTGTTGTGGGCGGCGGTTCAGCCGGTTGTGCACTGGCCAATCGTTTGAGTGCAGATCCGGCCAACGAAGTGCTGCTGCTGGAAGCGGGAAAAATGGACAGGGATATTATGATCCATATGCCGGGTGGCATGCTGGAAATCTTCAGTCGTAACCTGCATCAGTGGCATGTGGCGTCGGTTCCTCAGCCCCCCCTGAATAACAGAGTGTTAACCACTGTCACAGGTAAATCACTGGGTGGTTCGTCCTGTATCAATGCCATGCTGCATGTTCGTGGTACTGCAAAAGACTATGACCGTTGGGCGCACGATTACGGCTGTGAGGGTTGGGATTATGCCGGTGTTCTACCGTATTTCCGCTCAACAGAAACCAACAAAAATGGTGCTAACGATCAGCGTGGTGGAGAGGGTGAATTGCACGTAATGAGCCGTGAAGAGGATTTCCCGTCTGGCAAGTTGATCAATATGTTTCAGGAAGCGGCGGTTGAAAGTGGCGTGCCGCGCCGCGCCGATTTCTGTGATGGTATTGCCGAAGGTGTGGGCTGGACTCAGGCCTGTATTAAAAATGGCAAACGTCACAGTGCCGCTCGCGCCTTTATTCACCCTGTGTTGAAGTCGCGTCAAAATCTGACGCTGGTGACACAGGCTCAAACACAACAGGTGCATTTTAATACTTCCGGTGATGTGCCGGTAGTCACCGGTGTTACCTATAAGCGCAAAGGCAAAACCGTTACCGTTTCGGCGAATAAAGAGGTGGTGCTCACGGCCGGGGCTTTACGATCTCCACAGCTGTTACAGGTTTCTGGTATCGGCAATCGTCAGCTGCTGGAGAAAGTGGGTGTTAAAGTAGTGGCGGATCTGCCCGGTGTCGGTGAAAACCTTCACGATCACCCGCAATTGAAAATTCAATACAACCTCAATGAACCAATCAGTATGGCCGGCATTGGCCTGATGCAAAAAGCGGTGATTGGTATGAAGTGGTTGTTTGCTAAAAAAGGTGACGGAAGCTGGAACCACTTTGATGCCAATATGTTTATCCGGACGCTTGATACGCTGGATGAACCTGATATTCAAGTTCAAATGATCCCGATTATTGCTGAGCCCCCCGAAGAAGGTTTCTGTGATGAGCACGGGGTTACTTTCCTTGTATGTTTATTGTCAGAGAAAAGCCGTGGCAGTGTGAAAATTAACTCGGTCAGTATGCAAGATCAACCTGACTTTGATCTTGGCTATATGACCAATGAGGTGGATTTTGAACCGGTAAGACGCGGGGCTCGTTTTGTGCGTAAATTGGCAGCAGCAGATGCCTGGGGCGGGCGTTTGGTGAGTGAGCGTAAACCGGGTCTGGATACAGAAAGTGATGAAGCGCTGGATGAGTTTATTCGTCAGACGCTTCAAACCGATTATCACTATGCCGGCACCTGTTGTATGGGTGATCCTGCGCATCCGCGGACAGTGGTTGATTCACATTTGCGCGTGAAAGGTGTGAAGGGCTTGCGTGTGGCGGATGCCTCCATCATGCCAGAGCCCATGCACGGGAATACTAACCATGCGTGCGTCATGATTGGTGCCAAGGCGGCGGATATGATCCTAGCCGATAACACATAGTCACCGATAACGCATAGTCACCGATAGCGCTTAATCATTTTTATCCGCGCCCTAAGGCTGTTATCTTTATTGATAACAGCCTTTTCTTTGATGAATACTCCGAGGTGAGAGTGGAAACAGCATACGACTATATTATTGTGGGCGCCGGCTCAGCCGGTTGTGCCCTGGCCAATCGCCTGAGTGCCGATAGCTCAATATCCGTGTTGCTGCTTGAGGCGGGGCCGGTGGATAAATTCCCCATGATCCATATGCCGGGTGGCATGCTGGAAGTGTTTAAAAATGGCAGCTACCACTGGCAGACACCCACCATCCCCCAACCCAATCTTAATGATCGTCAGCTGACGCTTATCACCGGTAAAACCCTGGGTGGCTCATCCAGTGTCAATGGTATGTTGCATATTCGTGGTACCGCGGCAGATTACGATTGCTGGGCCAATGAACATGGTTGTAGCGGTTGGAGCTATGCCGATGTGTTGCCTTATTTCAAAGCGACCGAAACTAACAGCAATGGCGAAAATGTTCAGCGTGGTGGCAGTGGAGAACTGAGTGCTTCCAGTGTTCCTGAAAAGTATGCAACGGCTCGCCTGGTTAACAGCTATACCGCCGCCGCTAATGAACAGGGTATCCAGTCGCGTGAAGATTTTTGTGATGGTGAAGCGGAAGGTGTGGGCTGGACGCAAGCCACTATTAAGGATGGTAAGCGACACTCAACGGCAACGGCTTTTTTGAAGCCAGTCATGGATCGCCCTAATTTAACCGTGAAGACTGGGATCATAGTTCAGAAGGTGACCTTTGATACGTCCGGCGACACCCCTGTGGCCAGCGGTGTGCTTTATACCTGTGATGGTATTACGGCCAATATTGTGGCGAGACGGGAGGTTGTTCTGAGCGCGGGTGCTCTGCGGTCCCCGCAGTTGTTGCAGCTTTCCGGTATTGGTGAACGCACACATCTGCAGTCTCTGGGGGTTGATCTTGTCAGAGAGCTTGCGGCGGTTGGGGAGAACCTGCATGACCACCCGACCCTGAAATTGCAGTATCCATGTAATAAGCCCATCACCATGAGCGGCATGAGTATTTTCAAAAAACTCTGGATTGGAATTCAGTGGACCTTTTTCAAAAAAGGCCTGGGCAGTTGGAATCACTTCGACGGCAACATGTTTACAAAATCTATCGAGGGCTTGAACGAAACTGATTTGCAGATTCAGATGGTGCCGCTGATTGCCAACGGCATTGAAAAGGGCATTGGTGATGAACACGGTATTACCTTTATCTTGTGCCTGCTTAACGAGAAAAGTCGTGGGTCGGTAAAAATTCAATCAACCGATGCCAGTGAGTCGCCTCTATTTGATCTCGGTTTTATGACAGAAAAAGAAGACTTCGAACCGCTGATACGCGGTGTGGATCTGTGTCGGCGTATCGCCGCGTCTGACAAATGGGAAGGGCTGTTAGGTGAAGAGATTATCCCCGGCGCTGCGGTTACCGAGCCCGGTGATATAGAGTCGTATATTCGCCGGGAGGTGGAAAATGATTACCACTATGGTGGCACCTGTTGTATGGGTTCGCCCGAATCAGAACATACGGTAGTCGACCCGCAATTGCGGGTGAAGGGTGTTAAAGGGTTACGGGTAGCTGACGCATCGGTTATGCCACTGCCTTTGCACGGAAATACCAGTGCCTCCTGTGTCATGATTGGTGCCAGAGCGGCGGACCTGTTGTTGGGCGATGTCCAAACTTAGGTTTGGGCTGATCAATTACCCGTGCAGCCTCCGACAAAATTTATAAATAAACGGTAAAAGCATGAATAATTTGGGCACAGTGGCAGCAGACTTGCGCCGTGTTTTTCGTTCGGGTGTCACCCGTCCATTGAGCTGGCGCAGGCATCAATTACAGCAGTTGCGCCTTATGTTAGTGGAGCGCGAAGCAGAATGTTTTAAGGCTTTAAAGACGGATCTCAATAAAGCACCACAGGAAGCCTATACCAGTGAAATTGCCACGCTCCTGGCTGAGATCGACCACAGTCTTAAACACTTAAAACGCTGGGCTGCGCCTAAACGCGTCTCAGCTCCTCTGTCTTCTATGCCGGCCAAGTGTTACACCGTGGCGGAGCCGCTGGGTGTTGTATTGGTGTTTGGCGCGTGGAATTACCCCATACAGCTCAGTTTATCCCCTGTTGTTGCGGCGCTGGCGGCCGGTAACTGTGTGCTTGTGAAACCGTCTGAACTGTCGCCAGCATCGTTTGCTTTGATGGCGGAGTATTTGCCGCAGTATCTGGACGACAATGCGTTCGTGGTGACTGAGGGTGATGTGACAGTGGCGACCCAGCTACTTGAGCAACGCTTTGACCATATTTTTTATACCGGCGGTGCCAATGTGGGTCG
>JAUVQU010000138.1 GCA_030597965.1 Cellvibrionaceae bacterium | reverse complement strand
AGTACATTTTTAGAGGTGCCCTGAACTTATACACCCTGGCTACGCAAGTAGTCTTCATAGGTACCATGATAATCCACAATACCCGTAGGCGTTATTTAAATAATGCGAGTCGCCAGTGACGATACGAACTCCCGGTCATGACTGACGAACAACAAAGTACCTTCGTAGTTTTCCAACGCCAGGTTCAACGACTCAATGGACTCCATATCCAAGTGGTTGGTCGGCTCATCCATTAACATAATGTTCGGTGTTTGCAGCATGATTTTACCGAACAGCATACGCCCCTGCTCACCACCGGAAATCACTTTCACGGACTTACCAATCTCTTTGTTAGAGAATAACAAGCGACCTAAAGTGCCACGAATCACCTGCTCGTCGTCACCTTCCTGGCCCCATTGACCCATCCAGTCAAACAGGCTTTTATCTTGCGCAAAATCAGAGGCGTGGTCCTGTGCGTAATAACCTAACGCACTATTCTCAGACCACTTAACCGTACCGGCGGTTAATTCTGTAGTGCCCATCAGGCATTTCAACAGTGTGGTTTTACCAATACCGTTGGGGCCGATGATGGCGATACGCTCACCCACCTCAACCATTAAATCCAGATTTTTGAACAGTTCTTCGTCATAACTTTTAGCCAAACCTTTCACTTCCAGCGCCTGACGGTGCAGCTTCTTCTTCTGGTTGAAACGAATGAACGGATTCTGACGGCTCGAAGGCTTGATATCAGCCAGCTGAATTTTATCAATCTGTTTAGCACGAGACGTCGCCTGCTTTGCTTTAGAAGCGTTAGCGGAGAAACGACTCACAAATTCACGCAGCTCTGCAATCTGCGCCTTCTTTTTAGCGTTATCGGTCTGCATTTGCTCGCGTGCCTGGGTCGCAGCGGTCATATACTCATCATAATTGCCAGGGAATAAACGCAGCTCACCGTAATCCAAATCCGCCATGTGCGTGCAGACACTGTTCAGGAAGTGTCTATCGTGCGAGATAATGATCATGGTGCAATTACGCTCGCTGAGAATAGCTTCCAGCCAGCGAATGGTGTTGATGTCCAAGTTGTTGGTCGGCTCATCAAGCAGCAGGATATCGGGATCAGAAAACAGCGCCTGTGCCAGCAAAACACGCAACTTCCAACCGGGAGCCACTTCGCTCATCAGGCCAAAATGCTGCTCCAGTGGAATACCCACCCCCAACAACAACTCACCGGCGCGAGATTCAGCGGTGTAACCGTCCATTTCAGCAAATTCACCTTCCAGGTCACCGGCACGAATACCATCCGCCTCGGTCATTTCCGGGTTGGCATAGATGACATCGCGCTCAACTTTAATCGCCCAGAGCTCAGCATTACCCATGATAACCGTGTCAATCACACTGTATTCTTCGTAAGCAAACTGATCCTGCTTCAATACACCGAGGCGCTCGTGAGGATCCTTGGAGACATTGCCCGAACTCGGCTCTAAATCACCGGCCAGAATTTTCATAAAGGTGGACTTGCCGCAACCGTTGGCACCGATCAAACCATAGCGATTGCCCTCACCAAATTTAACGGAAACGTCTTCAAAAAGGGGTTTTGCACCAAATTGCATGGTGATATTTGCAGTAGTTAACACAGGGGATTCTCGAGTCTAAACGTAAAGGAAAATCCTGCCAGCCCAATCAATCGGCTGGCAGGTCAAAATTTGGCGCGGATTATGCCACAGATTGTATTGTGAAGGGGGAGTTATTACGCTGGGCTTTAGGCTCAACTGATTTTGTTCTCTACCGCCCATAACGCCGCTTCCACTCGTGACTTTAAACCGAGTTTTTTCAGCAGGTTTTTCATATGTACTTTCACGGTTGAGTCCGCAATATTAAGATCACGACCAATTTCCTTATTAGACTTACCCGTAGAAACTTTCTTTAATATTTCTACTTCACGATGGGTCAACTGCGACAGCATATTAGACGATTCGGGCGCGCTGCCCACCAATGCAGATGCCAGTACCCGAGTTAACTGGGGACTGAAAACCTGCTGTCCACTGGCGGCTTGTTTTATCGCCCTTAGCAGCTCTTCTGGCTCGGAGTCTTTAAGAAGATAACCATCGGCACCCGAGCGCAAAGCCGTAATTACATGGTTTTCATCATCTGATACGGTAAAAATCACAACTTTACCTTTAAACTCTTTTTTCTTCAGGGCCGTCAAGGTATCCAGCCCACTCATACCCTTCATATTTAGATCCAATAAAATAAGATCTAAATCATTTTTAGCCGCTAAATCTATTGCCTCTGCACCATTACTGGCCAAAGCCATCACCGATAAGTCTGGCTCCATTTCAATCAATTGCGCCACCCCTTGGCGTAACATTGGATGATCATCCACCAGCATAATCCGAATCATTTAAACACCTCTTTCTGTCGCTCAACCAAACCGCTTGGGTTAAAGCGCAGTTCAACTTTTGCACCACCATCAGCGCCATCTTTAATTTCAATCGTGCCACCTAACGTGGTCGCTCGCTCTTTCATAATAACCATACCGTAGTGACTTACAGATAGATCAAGCTGACCCAAACCAACACCATCATCTCTTATTACCAGAGAAACCTTCTTATCCTTCATCTGACCAAGTACGACATTCACATGATGGGCTTCAGCATGACGAGCCACATTGGACAAGGCTTCACGAGCAATCTGCAGCACATGTATTTCTTCGTTAGGTGTGAGTGCGTGGTCATCCAAGTGGAAATCGATATCAATATTTAAGTCGTACCTATCCTCAAACTCAATGGCGGTAGCTTCCAGCGCTGCTTGCAGCCCTTCAGCCGATAACTGCAACCGAAACGTAGTGAGTAACTCACGCAGTTGCCCGTAGGCTGCACCAATACCTTCTTTAATACTGAGAACGGCTTCATTCAAACTTTCTATATCACCCCCACGGGACTGCAACATTTGCATACGCGAGATCTGAATCTTCAAATAGGATAATGACTGGGCTAATGAATCATGCAGTTCACGCGCGATCACCATACGCTCTTCCATCAACACCAGACGATACTGCTGCCCCTTGCGGGTTTCCGTCAGCAACGCATCGGCCAAATTGGCGGCCAAGACTTTCAGCAACTTATTTTGCTCTGCTTCAAACACAAGCGATGAATCCATGAGCAACTGTAACTCACCCATATTCTGAGAGCCTCGAGCTATTAGCGCATTATGCTCTTGCAATGGTTTTTCATCCGCTCGCATTCGGACAGCGCTGGAAAGGTGTAAATCGCCGTAACCTGCACTGGGCCACAGAGTGACATTAACCTCCGATGCACCGAAATGGCGGGAGGCCAAATTAAGCACCGCGGTTAATCGCTTTTTTAAATCGCCTTCGCCGCTCGATATTCGACGAGCGTCGTATAAAAACTGCAGTCCATCGCGGGCAACTTCCAGGTGATAGGTTTTGTCTTTAACCTTAGCTTCCAGGCCACTGTACATATTATCGAGGCTGACCGACATACCATTAATAGTATTAGCCAGCTGCGATAACTCATCATTATCATCGTCACTGACAGTCAGACGCTGAGTGAAATCCCCTTCACGTACTGCGTCAGCTACTTTAACCAGTCGGCGCAATGGCGCGACAAGGTTGTTTGTCATATCCCACAAAGCAATCGCGACGACAATAACAATAAGAATAAGACTGACGCCCTGAAAGAAACGAAGAATTCGAAATTTATTCTCTGTCTGTTCTTCCAGACGTTTTACTAACCTATTAACCGTTACAACAAATTTATCTATATCTTGCAGCTGCTCCGGCAAAGGCCTTGCACCCGCCAAAGTATTAGCTTTCACATGCAGCCACTGCTGCTCTAAATAACTTAAAGAATCCCGTACCTGCGAAGGTGCCGATTGTTTGATGTACCACATAAGTACCGGGCGGTTCAAGCGCTCTTCGAACTCAACTATGCGCAAAGCCACCAAATCTTCATTTAAAGGATTGAGTTCCGGATCATTCTGTATTATCAGTGCTTCAGAAATTCGATATGACTGCATTCGCAATGAACCTGCCAAATTAATACGCACCGCATCGTTCTCTACGCTTTCTGCCGTGAGGAAAGACACCAGCATATTAACCACGGTCAATAGCACCACGGCGCTGAGTATCAGCGCTGATCGGTAAACAAGTGACTGTGTTGGCTTATTAGTCTGCATAACAACCTACTAGTGTGGAGTCCTATATAAAACGCGCATTAAGCATACCCATGTAATTCTCGCCGTTTTTAGCTCACGCATAATAACAGGCACCAAATCTACCACCTAAGTGGTAGTTATCCAATCTATTAAGGGGTAGCTAACGACGACTATTGATCCATATCAAATAGGAATTGTTAAGCAGTGTAATGATGCCGCCGCAATAAAAATGGAGCGAAGTAATGCCTACACATTCACAAAAACAATGGTCAGTATTGACCATGAACACCATCGCCTTTGCCTGCAACTTTGCAGTCTGGACGATGTTTTCAATTATCGGTATTAAAATTAAGGAAGAACTAGGTCTAAATGACACTCAATTCGGTATTTTAGTCGCCACCCCAATTTTGACCGGTTCTATCACTCGTCTGCCTCTAGGTCTGCTGACTGACCGCTTCGGCGGCCGTATCGTATTCTTCATTCAGATGCTGTGTGTTGCCGTACCCACTTACGGGCTGGCCTATGCAACCGAATACTGGCAATTCCTGGTCATTGGCCTGTTTGTAGGTTTGGCTGGTGGCTCGTTTGCCATTGGTATTGCTTACACCTCGGCCTGGTTCGATAAAGCGCGGCAAGGCACAGCCATGGGCATCTTTGGTGCCGGTAACGCCGGTGCTGCGATCACCAACCTGGTTGCCCCTATGATTTTGGTCGCCTATGGCTGGGAGATGGTACCTAAAGTCTATTCCATCGCTATGGTTATTATGGCCGTTATCTTCTGGATTTTTACCTATAACGATCCAAATCAGGAAGAACGCGCCAAATCCGGTACCCACGTATCTCTCAAAGACCAGCTCGCGCCGCTTAAAGAGCTGCGTGTATGGCGCTTTGGCATGTATTACTACTTTGTATTCGGTGGCTTTGTTGCCTTGGCATTGTGGCTGCCAAAATACTATATCGGTGAGTACGGTATGGACTTAAAGACTGCTGCACTCATCACCATGTGCTTCACCTTGCCATCGGGGCTTGTTCGTGCTCTCGGTGGTTGGATGTCCGACAAATACGGCGCACGCGCGATTAACTGGGGTGTTTTCTGGGTATCTTCCGCTTGTCTTTTCCTGATTTCCTACCCGCAAACCACCATGACTATTCACGGTATTACCGGTGATGTTGATGTCGGTATCGGCGTCGGTGTAACAATGTTTACCGTTCTTATCTTCATTATTGGTATCGCCCAAGGCATCGGTAAAGCGTCTGTCTACCGCATCATTCACGACTACTACCCAGACAACATGGGTTCAGTTGGCGGCATGGTCGGCGTTATTGGTGGCCTTGGTGGCTTTACTCTGCCGATATTCTTCGGTATCGCATCCGATCTTCTCGATGTCCGCAGCTCCTGCTTCATGTTGCTGTTCGGCGTTGTAACTATCTGCATGATCATGATGCACATCTCGATCAGGAATATGCGTAGAGAAGAAGGCCTTGAGCTGGAAGCTAACAAAGCTTAAACGAATCACATACGGCACACGGATGTACCGGTTTGTAGTATAAATTTTTAAAACAAAAGAACACTGAAGTGAACTAAAGGAAAACATCATGTCTGACATCAAAGAATGGGATGTAGAGAACGAAGAGTTTTGGGAGACTACCGGTAAAAAGGTAGCCACCCGAAACCTTTGGATTTCTATCCCTAGCTTACTTACCGGCTTTGCCGTGTGGTTGTACTGGGGGATCATCACCGTACAAATGCTCAACCTCGGCTTCCCCATTGAGAAATCCGAATTATTCACCCTGATGGCCATTGCCGGTCTCACCGGTGCCACCCTACGAATACCCTCGAGCTTCTTTATTCGTCTCAGCGGCGGCCGTAATACCATTGTATTTACCACGGCTCTGCTGATGATCCCTGCATTGGGTACGGGTATCGCTTTGCAGGATATCAATACACCTCTATGGGTTTTCCAGCTTCTTGCGCTGCTCTCCGGCTTCGGTGGCGGTAACTTTGCGTCAAGCATGTCTAACATCAGCTTCTTCTACCCTAAGCGTATGCAAGGTCTGGCTTTGGGCTTGAATGCTGGTCTGGGTAACTTCGGTGTGACCACCATGCAAATACTGGTGCCACTGGCGATGACTT
>JAUVQU010000131.1 GCA_030597965.1 Cellvibrionaceae bacterium | reverse complement strand
TCAATATCAGCGGAAACCAAGACGTCGATTTTGACACATCAGAGCTAACCTTTAGCTACAACCAGCTATTCCGTGACGCTCGATTTTCCGGAGGCGACCGCCTTGATGATGACCATCGCTTATCCATTGGCTTAACCAGTCGATTCATTGACAACGACTCAGGCGTTGAGCGTTTCCGCGCCAGCCTGGGGCAAATTATTTATTTTGATGATCGATCAGTCAGTATCAATGATACAGCGGCCAACACGGCTGCCCATGAAGACAATCAAGATAAAGATTCTGAAATGGCGGCTCAGTTTGCAGCTCAAATTGGAGACTACTGGCGCCTCAATGCCGATATCATGTTCGATCCGGACAACAGTGATAAAGTCAGTCGCGGCAACACCAGCCTGCGCTACAGGGACGACAGCTACAACCTATTCAATGCCAGTTACTACTACACCCGCGACAATAATACTGACGCTTTCGACGATACGGTTAAACAAGGCGACGTGTCCTTTCTGGTACCACTGTTTGGTAACTGGAACTTAATCGGCCGTCATAACTACGACTTCACCAATAAGCGTGAACTTGAGACCTTTGGCGGACTCGAATACAACAGCTGCTGTTATCGCATGCGCATTGTCGCCCGAAAATGGATTGATAATGACCTGATCGACCTTAACAGCACCGTTAACCCGTCATTACTGGAAGAAGACACAGGCATTTTCTTTGAGTTCCAATTAAAAGGCCTGGGCGGTACCGGCAGCAGCGTCACCAACATGCTTAATGACAGTATCTACGGATACGAAACACGCGAAGAGAATTTGAACTAATCCATGAAACATCTAACACGCAGTAAATTAAAAGCAATAACGAAAAGTATAGCCGCCGCCAGCTTAATTGCGGTAAGCGCCCTGGCCCCTATCGGCTTACAGGCTCAAACCATCGCACTGGATAAAGTTGTTGCTGTAGTAGATGACGATGTTGTAATGGCCAGCGAATTGAATCAACGCATGGGTATGATCGTTGGTCAGCTGCAGAATTCAGGCACCCAGCTACCACCCGAGGACATACTGCGCAGTCAGGTACTGGAACGCCTGATCACTGAATCTCTACAACTGCAAATGGCAAGACGTGCCGGCTATAGCATTACCGAGGCGCAAGTTAATCAACATCTTGAGCGCATGGTTCGCAGCAATAATATGACCCGCGCCGACTTCGAAC
The DNA here is from genome assembly GCA_030597965.1 of Cellvibrionaceae bacterium. Classification (GTDB taxonomy): domain Bacteria; phylum Pseudomonadota; class Gammaproteobacteria; order Pseudomonadales; family Cellvibrionaceae; genus JAUVQU01. The sequence goes on along the minus strand of JAUVQU010000131.1, from coordinate 5,356 downwards.
AGAAATTGGCCGCTGATGGGCTGACCATCCGCGACCTGCTGCCGCAAATTCGACGCGACCTTATTCTTGAACAGGTACAGCGCTCCAGTGTTAGTCGCCGGATCCAAATATCTGACCATGAAGTAAAGAATTTCCTGAACTCCAAGCAGGGGCAATACTGGAGCCTGCCCGACTACCTTCTGGGTCACATCCTTATTGCCGCCAGCACACCTAATGCCGAAGACCAAGCCAATGCAGCTACTGAGGCTGCGCGTAATGGCACGGACTTCCGCCGCTTGGCCGTCGCACAATCATCCGGCCAAAACGCCCTTCAGGGCGGCGACCTTGGCTGGCGTAAAGCAGCACAGATGCCTGATATTTTTATCGATGTCATCTCTGACATGAATAAGGGTGAGGTCAGCGATCCAATTCGCTCCGGTGCTGGTTATCACGTTCTAAAAGTGTACGACATCCGCGGCACTCAAGAGCAACTGGTCATGCAGAATAAGGCCAGACACATTCTGATCAAGCCTTCTGCCATTTTGACCGACGACGAAGCCCGCCAAAAACTTGCAGGCATTCGCAAGCAGATTGTAAACGGCGCTGATTTTGCCGAACTCGCAAAAGAGCACTCTGAAGACCCTGGCAGTATGCTCAGTGGTGGCAGCTTGGGCTGGTCTTTACCGGGACAAATGGTTCCAGAGTTCGAACAAGTAATGAATAACATTCCCGTGGGTGAAATCAGCCAACCATTCCGCAGCCAATTTGGCTGGCATATCCTCAAAGTCGATGAGCGACGCGATCAGGACATGAGCGAGGAAGTTCGCACCAACAAAGCTCGCCAGCTACTCACCAACCAGCGCTTTGAAGAAGAACGCACTAATTGGCTGATAGAGATTCGCGACCAGGCTTACGTAGAAATCAAATAAATCTGCATCCCTCAAGCTCGCTGCATTCGCAGCGAGCAATGTCGAGAAACGGCACATGAACAGTTCGGCAACTCCCGCACATACATTACGCATCGCCTTCACACCCGGAGAACCTGCCGGGATAGGCCCTGACCTCATCATTGCCTTAGTTCAAACTGCGCAACAGCACGAAATCGTCGCAATCGCCGACCCCAACCTGCTGCTTGATCGAGCCAATAGCCTGGGACTCCCCCTGACACTACGGGAGGTGGACTTTTCTAAACCTGCACAGCCTTTGAACACTGGGGAACTGGCTTATCAACCCGTCGATCTGGCACAACCTTGTATAACAGGCCAGCTGAATCCTGAAAACGCCCGCTATGTTTTGGAGACATTAAGCCAAGCCATAAAAGGTTGCCTGTCGAACAACTTTGACGCCTATGTGACAGGACCTGTTCATAAGGGCAACATCAATGATGCCGGAATTAAATTCAGTGGCCACACAGAATTTTTAGCCGAGAAAACCAACACCAAAAAAGTAGTCATGATGCTGGCTACCGCAGGCTTAAGAGTTGCTCTTGCCACCACACACCTTCCATTAAAAGACGTGCCTGCAGCAATCACCGAAGATGGGCTCACCGAGGTTCTTCAAATTTTGCACCATGGCCTGCAAAATCAATTTGGTATCTCCCAGCCTAAAATTCTTATCTGCGGACTCAACCCCCACGCCGGAGAAGGTGGACATATGGGACGGGAAGAAATTGACATCATTGAACCAACCCTGACTAAACTTCGTGCGCAAGGCATGCAATTGGAGGGGCCATTACCTGCCGACACACTGTTTACCCCCAAAGTACTGGATAACAGCGATGCGGTACTGGCGATGTACCACGACCAAGGCTTACCTGTGTTAAAATTCAAAGGCTTCGGAAAAGCCGTCAATATTACCTTAGGCCTTCCCATTATCAGAACGTCTGTAGATCACGGTACAGCCCTGGACTTAGCCGGCACAGGTAAAGCCAATCTGGGCAGCCTAGAAACCGCCGTGAAATACGCTACTAGTATGGCGGCAGCCCGCAAAACCAACACTTAAACTCTGCATCACCCGAAAAGCTGAAACCTATGTCAAAACAGAACGCCCCCTATGAACACCGTGCCCGCAAACGTTTTGGCCAAAACTTTTTGGAAGACCACAATATTATTCGGCGGATTGTTAAAGCCATAGCACCCAAACCAGAAAACAACCTGGTTGAAATCGGTCCAGGTAAAGGCGCGATCACTGAACAACTCATCAGCCAGTGCCCAGACATGAATGTGATAGAACTGGACCGTGATTTAATCCCAATTCTGCTATCAAAATTCATCGTTGATTACCCAGACTTTAAAGTCCATCAAACCGATGCTTTAAAATTTGATTTTGCCACGTTGTTGGAAAATAAAAAAACACCTCTGCGAATTGTGGGTAATTTACCGTACAACATTTCCACGCCGCTGATATTCCACTTGCTGACCTACTACAACAAAATAAAAGACATGCACTTCATGCTGCAGAAGGAAGTGGTGTTGCGTCTGGCGGCGAAGCCCGGCGAGAAAAATTACGGCCGCCTCAGCATAATGGTGCAGTACTACTGCGAAGTGGAAAATTTATTTTTGGTTCCCCCTGAAAGCTTTGACCCACAGCCCAAAGTAGATTCCGCTATTGTTCGACTGGTGCCTCACGCCACTCTGCCGCACCCGGCCAAAGATATAAAAACACTGGAAAAGTTAGTGAATGTCGCGTTTCAGCAGCGCAGGAAAACACTGCGGAACTCACTCAAGCAGCTCATCTCTGCCGATGAAATTGAGGAGCTTAATATTGATAGCAGCGTCCGCCCAGAGCGTTTAACACTGGCTGAGTATGTGGCCATTAGCGATAAACTTTACGAAAAATTAAACCTTCAATAAAACCAACAGCAGATACCGATGAGTCAGTCCCCGATTGAGATAAATATAAGCACCAACTATCTGGCCGAACAATCCAACCCCAGCGAGCAGCGCTACGTGCACAGTTATACCATCACCATCACCAATCATTCGGCTGACACAGTGCAGCTCATTAGCCGCCACTGGCTTATCACTGACGCCAACGAAGCAATTCAGGAAGTGCAAGGCATGGGTGTCATTGGCGAACAACCGTTTATTGAGCCGGAAAAGAGCTACCAGTACACCAGCGGCGCAGCACTGGAAACCGAATCTGGCACCATGGAAGGCTCTTATCAAATGCGCGATGCGGAAGGAAAAATGTTCGACGCCATCATTCCCCTATTCGCACTTGTATCGCCAAACGCATTACACTAGTTAAAACACAGGGCCGCCGACAGGAGAAAACAACATTGGCAACCTACGCTGTTGGTGATTTACAGGGCTGCTTGGAACCGCTAAAAAAGCTGCTTGAAAGAGTTAAATTTGACCCATTGAACGATCGCCTATGGCTCGTCGGCGATCTAATTAATCGCGGACCCGAATCTCTCAACTGCCTGCGTTTCTTATACCAAATGCGCGACAATATCGATTGCGTACTGGGTAACCACGACCTGCATCTTATCGCCATTGCACGAGGCCACCGTAAGCCAAGCAGAAGCGACACGCTGGATGAAATCCTTAACGCGCCTGATTGCGAAGAGCTCATCCATTGGTTACGTCACCAACCACTCATTCACCATGATGCACAACTCGGCTACTCAATGGTGCACGCTGGCATCCCTCCCCAATGGAGCCTGGATGAAGCTCGAGGCTATGCCGATGAAATTCAGTCTGTATTACACAGTGATAACCTGGATGAGTTTCTGATTAATATGTACGGAAACACACCTGCTGCCTGGGATAAACATTTAACAGGTACAGATCGCTGGCGATGCATTACCAACTACTTCACCCGCATGCGCTTTTGTCGTGCCGACGGCACGTTAAATTTGGAGCACAAGGGTTCCGCCAACGACGCACCTGTGGGTTATGCGCCTTGGTTTACGCACGCAGAAAGAAAAACACGCAACGATAGGATTGTTTTTGGCCACTGGGCCGCGCTAGAAGGGAAGGCTAATACAGCCAATGTGTACGCCCTGGATACCGGTTGCGTATGGGGCGGCCCACTGACTATGATGCGAATAGATGATTTACAATTTTTTGAACAGCGACTTTAACTCTCAGGTTTACGACAACAAATCTCTAGTGATCACTCTCACCCCATAAAGCCCTCAAGCGCTTATCCCGACCACACCCACCTCGATACCATTTATAACGGATAGGGTTCTTCTGATAATAATCCTGATGATACTCATCAGCCGCGTAGAAGTTTTTATAAGCAACAATAGGGGTAATCACTTCGCCGTTTAAACGGTCACTGGCAACTAATTCTGCCTTACTGAGCTCAGCTTGCTGTTTTTGCCCTTCGTCGTGAGCAAATATTATAGGCCGGTAGGTATGCCCGCGATCACAAAACTGACCACGACCATCAAGCGGGTCGGTATTCACCCAGTAAACATCCAGTAATTCTTTATAGCTGATTTTGCCAGGATCGTAGGTTACCTGGACCACCTCAATATGCCCCGTGCCGCCGCGACCAACTTGTTTATAGGTCGGCGATTCAACATGCCCGCCACTGAATCCCGAGACAGTATTGACGACGCCGTCCAGCTTATCGTAAGGGGGTTCCATACACCAAAAACAACCACCACCGAATGTGGCTCGTGCGTAATGAAGCTGTGTCGATTCGGCCATCACCAGCGCTGAAGAAAAAATGCCTAAGAAGAGACTAAAAATACTGCCCAATAAAACCAGAGTTTTTCTCATAATCACCAAATCCCAATAAACACCTGAACCGCCTTATGAGACTATCGATAACGCCTCTGGTTCCCAAAAGGACAGGTTTAAACAAAAAGGAGGCTTACGCCTCCTTTTTGTTTGGAACTACATTGGGGTTTTTACCCAAGTTCTTATCCCAACTCTTATCCCAGCTCTCATCCCAATAAAGGCGCGATCACCAAGCTGACAATCGCCATTACATTAATAAGGATATTCATTGCAGGTCCAGAGGTATCTTTAAAGGGATCGCCTACGGTATCACCCACAACAACAGCTTTGTGAGTATCGGAACCTTTGCCACCCAAATTACCCTTCTCGACAAACTTTTTGGCGTTATCCCATGCACCGCCGGCATTGGCCATAGTAAGCGCCAACAACACACAACAAATCAATGCGCCACCGAGCATACCGCCTAGCGCCTCCGGGCCGAGACCAAAGCCGACCATTACTGGAGCGCCCACCGCTAATGCGCCCGGCAACACCATACGCCTAAGTGCCGCACGCGTCGCAATGTCGATACAGCGGTCGATGTCTGGCTTTGCTGTACCTTCCATCAAACCTGGAATCTCACGGAATTGTCGGCGAATCTCATTGATCATTTCGAAAGCTGCATCTCCCACCGCACGCAT
>JAUVQU010000046.1 GCA_030597965.1 Cellvibrionaceae bacterium | reverse complement strand
GCGGCGGACTACAAGTTGGTACATCACGCCAAGAACGGTCGCTCTGTATACAGCTTCTGCATGTGTCCCGGTGGCACTGTGGTAGCGGCGACCTCGGAACCGTATCGAGTAGTAACCAACGGTATGAGCCAGTATTCACGCAACGAGCACAACGCTAACTCTGGCATTGTGGTGGGTATTACGCCTGAAGAGGATTACCCCGGCAGCCCCTTGGCCGGTATTGAGTTACAGGAGCGTTTGGAGTCCCACGCCTATGTGATGGGCGGCAGTAATTATGAAGCTCCAGCGCAGCTCGTGGGTGATTTTATCGAAGGCAAGGCTACCGAGAGTTTGGGCGCTGTTGAACCGTCCTACAAACCTGGGGTGAACCTGGTCGACTTGGCTGATGCCTTGCCGGACTTCGCCATCGAGGCCATTCGTGAGGCTATACCGGCCTTTGAAAAAAAGATCAGAGGTTTTGCCATGCATGATGCGGTACTGACAGGTATTGAAACCCGCACCTCGTCACCAGTGCGTATAACCCGTGATAAGAGTCTGCTGCAGAGCCTTAATGTGAAAGGCCTGTTTCCCGCAGGTGAGGGCGCAGGATATGCCGGTGGAATCCTCTCAGCCGGGGTCGATGGAATCCGCGTAGCCGAGGCCCTGGCACGGGACATATTGGGTATTGAAGCCTCTTAAAGGGGTCGGTGACAATTAACTCTCATGGGAGGACTTGTAATTAACGGGTGGCCTAGTTAATTGTCACCGACCCCTTTTTTTAGAAGGGTAGTCTGTTTTGGCGGCATTTTCTTTTTCTGTAGAAAAGAAAATGAACTCGCCTAGGCAGGGCGAAAAAAATATTTAAATCGAAGAAAGATACACGTTAAAGATTATTCGCTACGCTCACACTGGATCTACCCCAAGGGTACGCAGCCCGATCGAGTCGGGGATGACGACAAAGTCGTCAAATAGTAAATCCACCATCCACTACAATACATTCCCCCGTCGTATAACTCGACGCATCCGACACCAAATACAACACCGTACCGGCCATCTCATCCGGCTCCGCGTGTCGATTCATCGGCACAGACTGCATAGCCGTGTCGTAAATATCTTTGTTATCAAACAAAGCACCCGCGAATTTCGTCTTAGTAAAACCGGGCAACAGCGCATTCACTCGAATATTGTGCACGGCGCATTCCTTGGCGAAGGCTTTGGTCATATTAACTACGGCCGCTTTGGTAATAGAGTAAATACCCTGCAACATACCTGGTTGAATCGCGTTAATAGAGGCGGTATTCACAATGGCGCCGCCACCGTTGTCACGCATCAACTTGCCTGCTTCTACCGACATGAAAAAGTAGCCGCGGATATTCACGTCCACGGTTTTGTTATAGGCACCCAGATCTGTCTCCAAAATATCGCCAAAGTAGGGGTTGGTGGCGGCGTTGTTGACGAGGATGTCCAGCTTACCGTGTGTGGCTTTGATGTATTCAAAGGTCTCAACAATCTTATCCATATCGCCCACATGACAAGCGAGGGCTTCTGCGCTGCCGCCGGCACTGGTAATGGCGTCGACGACGACCTGGCAACCATCTATTTTACGGCTGGAGACAATAACGTGCGCGCCTTGCTCGGCCAGCAGTTTAGCAATGGACTCGCCAATACCACGGCTGGCGCCGGTGACTAAAGCAATCTTTCCTGTGAGATCGAATAATTTAGTAGACATGTATATTCCTTTTTTCCTGTGAACAAAATTATCTTCCGTGCAAAGGTTTTATTATTATTTAATTTTTCTCGTTAATAATATCTAACGCCATCGTCGCCAGTGGTTTGACCATAGCACCAATTTGATTGGCGCCTTTACTGGAAGCGTTTCCGTCGGCGGCGCGCTTGGCGACACCCTGGCAAATAGCGGCCAGTCGGAAGAAGCTGAAGCATAGGTAAAAAGACCAGTTGTCGATTTTATCTATGCCCATGCGCTGGCAGTATTGCGCTATGTATTCTTCTTCGGTCGGTATACCCAGTGCGGTAGGATCTTCGCCACCTAAACCAGACATGGTGTTTTTGAGCTGGCTGGCAGGTAAACGCAATTGCATGCACTGGTAGGCCAGATCGGCGTAGGGGTGACCAAGTGTCGAAAGCTCCCAATCCAGAACGGCGACAATTTTATGGGTGTCTTTGGAGAACATAAGGTTATCCAAACGGTAATCGCCGTGGGCTAAAGAGACCTTGCCGTCATCGGCGGGCAGGTTTTTCCCCAACCAGGCAATAATGGTGTCCATTGCGGGAATAGACTCCAGCTCGGCGGCTTTGTATTGTGTACTCCAGCGATTGAATTGGCGTTCAAAATAATTGCCGGGTTTACCGTAATCACTTAAGCCTGCGGCCTCTATATCAATGCTGTGCATGGCCACCAGTACGCGGTTCATCTCGTCGTACATAGCTCCGCGAGCTTCATTACTATCGAGCTCGGGCAGGGTGGCGGACCAATAAATATTGCCGTCGCAAAATTCCATGAGGAAAAACAGGGTGCCAATGACGTCTCTGTCTTCACAGAGGTGGTGAACCTTTGGAACCGGTACATCAGTGTTTTGCAGGGCGGCCATGACACGGTATTCACGGTCTACCGCGTGTGCCGATTTTAGTAACTTGCCCGGTGGTTGACGGCGTAATACATAATTGCCGGATGCAGCTTCAATTTTGAAGGTGGGGTTGGATTGCCCTCCTGGAAATTTAATGGCTTTTAGCGGGCCTTTGAAGTCAGCCATATTGGCTTCGAGGTAAACCGATAGTTTCTTTTCATCCAGTGTGTCGACTTGGGGCATGTTAGTTCTCATTATTCTTTATTTTTAATTTTTTCGGGATTAATTTCTCACCGCGTGCTGTGGTTTTGTAGCTCGGACTTTAGCCCGACCTGTCGATTTGATACCCCAGGGGCGCGTAGAGTTCGACCTCCATGTTTGATGCGTTGTAGATTACAGGATCACTCTTTAATTGCGATTAATTATTCACCGTACTCCTTGGCCAGGTTGCGACCCAGTTGCATCATGTGTACCTGGTCGGGTCCATCGGCCAGGCGCAGTGCGCGCTGCCATGCAAACATTTGAGCCAGTGGTGTGTCTTGGCTAAGGCCGACAGCACCGTGTATCTGGATGGCGCGATCAATAACATCCAGCGCCATGTTAGGTGCCACAATTTTTATCATGGATATTAGATCTTTAGCTTCTTTGTTGCCTGCCGTGTCCATCTTTTGCGCCGCTTTTAGCGTCATTAAACGTATTTGTTCAATTTGGCAGGCAGACTTGGCAATGTCCTCACGTACCGATTGGTTAGCAATGAGTGGCTTACCGAATACAATGCGGGTGTTGGCGCGCTTGCACATCATTTCCAGTGCGCGCTGTGCAGCACCGACACTGCGCATGCAGTGGTGAATACGGCCTGGGCCTAAGCGGCCTTGGGCAATTTCAAACCCGTGACCTTCGCCCATTATTAAATTTCCGGCGGGGACTCTTACATTTTCGAACAGAACTTCTGCGTGGCCTTCCGGCGCATCGTCATAACCGAGTACCGTCATGGGGCGTACAATGGTTACGCCCGGAGTTTTGGTGGGTACTAAAATTTGAGATTGCTGTAGATAGCGGTTTACGTTTTCCGGATCTGTTTTGCCCATCACAATCATGATTTCACAGCTTTCACGACAGGCGCCGCTGGTGTAAAACTTGCGGCCATTGATAACGTATTCGTCGCCATCGCGAACGATAGAAGTTTCAATGTTGGTGGCGTCACTGGAGGCGACGTCTGGCTCGGTCATGGCGAAGGCTGAGCGAATTTCACCGGCTAATAGAGGCTCTAGCCATTGTTTCTTTTGTTCTTCACTACCGTATTGGGTCAGTACTTCCATGTTGCCTGTGTCGGGTGCGGCGCAGTTAAACACTTCGGACGCCCAGCCCACTTTTCCCATTTCCTCGGCGAGAGGAGAGTATTCTAAGTTGGTCAAACCAGCGCCGTGTTCACCGTGGCTGATGGGTAAGAATAAATTCCACAGTCCTTCTGTCTTGGCCTTGGCTTTAAGCTCTTGCATGATCGGTGGTGTTTGCCAGCGATTTTTTGAAATTTGCTTGTGGAAGAGGGCATCGTTTGGTTCAATATTTTTTTCAATAAAGTTGCGCACGCGAACGATGAGGTCTTGTACTTTACTGCTGTATTCAAAATCCATGGGGATTCCATCAATGTTATTAAAAGAGTAATTAACTGAATGTAATTTTGTCCGCACGCTCGTTAGTGTCTAAGTGAGGCGTGTGATTGTAAGAGGTCATGCGCAGTGTTTTAGGGTTGAAAAAGCAATGCGCACCCGCGGTATTTTTGGTTTGTAAATTCAGCTCGATGACAGTCTCGCTGGGGGCCTTTAATATTTGGCGCAGCGCCATTGAGATAGCGCCGCCAGAACTGACTGCCAGGACTTTTTGGCCATGGTACTGCTTCTGAATGGTCTGCATAGCGTTCAAAATGCGCTGCTCAAAGTGTTGCCATGTTTCAAGGTTAGTGTCGTTTATTTCACCGGAGATCCAGCCGTGCATGGATTTTTTCAGAAGCTTAAAGAACGCATCACGCGGGGCATCTTTACCCGGTAATTGGTCTGGGTTTTTATTTAAATAAAGTGCGACGAGTGAAAGGAAATCAAATTCATTCAAACCGGGTAGTACCTGGTGCTCAGCTCCGTTATTTTGTAAATTATGGTGCTGTAAACCTTTGAGTATACCGTCGGCGGTTTCGGTATGGCGCACCATGTCGCCAGTGATGACAGCATCAAACGCTATCCCGCGCTCATGAAAATATTCTCCCAGCCAGATGGCTTGCTGGTGCCCGAGGGGTGAAAGTTGGTCGTAGTTGTCACTGCCAAAGGAGGCTTGGCCGTGTCGAATCAGATAGAGTTCTGCCATTTCAAATCTATTCAGTGATTGATTAACAATTCAAGAATACCGCTGGCTTTAATATATTTTAAATTTATTATATGAATATATTACTATTCATGTACTGAATGATTGATTTAGATAGAAAGTAGGGTTCTTATGCGTCTCAACCAGATCGACCTCAACCTGTTTATCGTCTTCGATGCTGTGTACCAGCAGCGTAATCTGACCCGGGCCGCCGAGGTGCTGTGTATTACCCAGCCTGCCGTGAGTAATGCACTGGGGCGCTTGCGCGAGAAGCTCAATGATTCGTTGTTTGTAAGAACCTCTGAGGGCATGACGCCGACACCACTGGCGGAGAATATAGTGGGGCGTGTGCAGGAGGCTTTATTGCTGCTCAATGCCAGTGCCTCAGAAGGGGTGGTGTTTGATCCGGCTCAGGCGGACAAGGTGTTCCGCATTAGTATGAATGACATGTTGGAGGCCATGGTGCTACCGGAGCTTTTAGAATGCCTGCAAAGTGTAGCTCCTAATGTCGCTATTGAATGTTATTACGTCCCCCGTGATGAGCTTAAGAAAGAGTTGACCGCAGGTACTTTGGATTTCGCGATTGATATTCCTGTTATTACCGATGCTCAAATTTGTCAGAAGCCTTTGTTGGCGCAGCCGTATGTGTGTGTTGTGCGCAAAGACCACCCGTTCATTGGCGATAGTATTTCCCTCGATGAATATTTATCGCTGGAGCACATTCACGTTTCATCAAGGCGCAAAGGTCCCGGTTATGAGGATGTGGCACTGAATCGCCTGGGGCATCAACGTCGCGTAAAAATACGTGTTCAACATTATCATCTGTCGTCACTACTGGTAGCACGAACGGATATGGCGTTAACCGTGCCGCTGAGTATGGCGCAGAAGTACGATCATAAGATTCTGGATTTACCTTATTCCATCGAGCCGCTGAACATGAGCCTATACTGGCATAAAAGCTCGGATCTGGATAAAGCCAATGTCTGGATGAGAAACTTGTTCAGCGAAAAGCTAAATTAATGGCCGTTGAGAAGCATTTCCAGGTGGTGAGTTTTAGGTTTCGGTTGGTTTGGCCTCTGATATAGGCATATATTGGCTACCCACACTCTGTAGATAACGTGTATTTTTAATTTAAACTGAGTTCATTCAGCGGAAGAGAAGACTATGCGACGTATAAATTTAATAGACTCCGGCATGTTGATGATGGAGAAAAGGGAAGCCCCGGTACATGTTGCGGGGTTAAGCCTTTACTCTCTGCCTAAGGGTGTGAATGAACAGGAATTCCTCAGGGAAATCTCAGCGGTTATGAGAACTCCCTGTGAATACCGTAAACCCTTCGGCGAGTTTGTTCGTTCGGGTCTTGCGGGTTCTCTAGGGCCTATGTATTGGGAAGAAGATAAAGAGATGGATCTGGATTATCATGTCCGCCACTCTGCCTTGCCTAACCCGGGTCGCTACCGTGAGCTTTTTGCGCTCGTTTCCCGTTTGCACAGCACCTTGATGGATCGTAGTCGCCCCCTCTGGGAGACGCATATTATTGAAGGCCTGCCAGACAGACAGTTTGCCGTCTATCAGAAAATGCACCATGCCACCATTGATGGTGTGGGTGCTATGCATCTGGTTCAGAGTATGAGCTCTGAAGATCCGAATAAAAAACTGCTGACTTCTCCTCTGTCTCAAGAGGTGTACGAGGATTATAAGTCCCACAAATTTGGTGATATCAAAAAACCAGAAAAACAACCCAGTATTCGTGAGTTAACCAATGTTGCCGAGTATATAAAAGAACAGTACGACACGGCTTTTAATGTGGCGGGTGCACTGCGGCAGTTTGGCGGTGCTCTGTTCGGTCTCGGTGGCGATCTGACAGTTCCCTGGCAGAATGTACCCCAGACACTCATTAATACAGAGTTGAGTGTCGGACGACGTTTTGTGGCGCAGTCCTGGAGCCTCGAGCGAATCAAAAGAATCGCCAGAGCTATCGACGGTACGGTCAACGACGTCGTCTTGGCGATGTGCGCGGGTGCACTGAGACGCTATTTGTTGGATCTAAACAGTTTGCCGAGTCAGTCTTTAAAGGCAATGACGCCTGTATCACTGCGTGAGAAGGGCGACCTTGAATCTTCCAATGCGATTGGTTTTTTGACCGCCGACCTAGGCACAAATATCAGTGATCCTGAGAAACGCATTCGAACGATTCAGCGATCCATGCAAGCGGGGAAAGACATGATGCGCGGCATGACGACCCGTGAAATTAATCTCTTTATGCAGATCGCACAGATGCCATCTATGATGGCCGTGATGCTAGGCATGGGTATTAAATACCCCCCATACAGCACCGTTATTTCTAATGTGCCGGGCCCGAAAGAGCAGCTTTATTTTAATGGCGCATCGCTGGATGGTTTGTATCCAGCGTCGGTATTGCTTGAGGGTATGGCCTTAAATATTTCTTTGGTGGGTTATAACGGCCGTCTGGATTTCGGTATCACCGCCTGCCGTCGTTCCATGCCACAGGTTCAGCGCTTGATTGATCACCTGGAAGAGGCTCTGGTGGAGCTTGAAGATGTTATCGGTATTAAACCTGCTGCAGCTAAATCGAAGAGTAAGCCAAAGACTAAAGCTTCGCCGAAAAGCACTGTAAAGGCTGATAATGTGAAAGCTGAACCAAGGTTGAATAAGTCGAAAGCTAAACCCAATACGGCTGCTAAACTTAAGAAAGGGGCAGCAGCAAAGCCCAAGACTAAAACCAAACCTGCAGTGAAGACAAAAGCTAAGCCTGCCGTTAAGGCGAAAGCCAGGGCCAAACCTAAGGCGAAAGCAGTGGTCAAAACTAAGGGTGAGTTAAAAACGGCCGTAAAACAAAAATAAAAAGAGACAGTTGATATCGCAATTTTTGCGTTGTAACTTTCTAGTAAGGGAGTTGCTAGAGAGTTACTGGCTAGAGAAATACTAGGGAAAATAGATGTACAAATTACCATCAAAAAAGCTGCGTAAGCTTGAGCGTACCATGCTCGAAGCACCTGATTATGAGCAGTGGTCAGAAGCCGCTAGAGCACACGATGAAAAAACCGGAGCGCATGAGTGGCGGAAGTCTGAAAAGACTAATCGCTACGATCATGTTCAGATCCGTCGCCGTATTGATGCTCTGAGAAAGTTGCGAGCAGATGGAAATGATCATGGGCTTTTGTTTGCTTTGAATGAAGGTGTTCACGGCAATATGGGTGGCATGGGTAAAGCTGAGTTGTACTCTGAGGCTCGATTTGGCACCAAGGTTTTAGTTGAAGAATATGTTAATGAAATTGCGGATGCACTGGAGTACATCGCTCAACTTGATAACAAAACAATAAGCAGGGAAGAAAAACTGGATTTCTTTGAGCGTGCCAGTCATTGCTACGGCCGTTCAGCGTTAATGCTCAGTGGTGGTGGTACGCTTGGTACATTCCATGTGGGCGTGCTAAAAGCATTGATCGAAAGTGACGTTCTGCCTGACGTGATTTCGGGTTCGAGTGCTGGTTCCATTATTACTGCTGTGGCGGGGACTCATACCAATCAGGAATTAATGGATATGTCTCATCGACACGCGATGCTCAAGATGAAAGATGAGGGCGCCGAGACACTTAAAAAATTTATTTTTGAGCGTGTAGATAGCGAAGATGTTGTAAAACTACTCGAAAGAATGATCCCTGATTTAACCTTTCAGGAGGCGTTTGAAAAGACCGGTCGTCATATCAATATTTCTATCGCTCCTGCCGAACTGCATCAGACCTCACGTTTGATGAACGCGATCACTTCCCCCACTGTGTATATTCGTACCGCTGTGATGGCCTCCTGTGCGGTGCCGGGTGTCTTTCCTTCTGTGATGCTGGAAGCTAAAAATGAACAGGGCGAACGCCAGCCGTATTTACCCACGCGTCGCTGGGTTGATGGTTCAGTTGCTGATGATCTGCCGGCTAAACGACTCGCTCGTCTATACGGTGTAAACCACTATATAGGCAGTTTGATTAACCCGATTGTTTTGTTCAGCCGCGGTGGTGATGGTGATCATACTAATGTGCCATATGTGGTGCGTGAAGTTCTGCACAGAACAGCACTAAGCATGGTTCGAACAGGTCGTTATATAAGCCTGAATTACACTAAAAAATGGAAGCGTTTTAATCTGTTTGTCGACATGCTTAATTCTGCACTCAGTCAGAAATACAGTGCGGATATTAATATCTATCCGGATTTTCAGAATTTCGATATGACTAAATTGTTGGGTCATCTAAATGAAATTGAACTGATGATGCTGGAGCGTCAGGGTGAGGTGGCAACCTGGCAAAAGCTGGAAAGGATTAAGACAAGCAGCAAGATCAGCCGGACGTTGGATAAAATTCTGGAGCAATACAATGCCGGGGAGTTTCGTCATAAAACCCGAAAAACCAAAGCAATAACAAAAGCCAAACAAACGCGGAATAAAGCGGCCTGATGGCCATTGCTTAACATCGTTTATTTAAGAAAATAACGGATATTGAAAAATCTGAAAATACTTCCGGCAGGCCCGCTTAATTTTTAAAGGATAGCCCATGAAACTTTATTCTTATCCGCCTGCACCCAGCCCCCAACGTGTTCATATCTTCATGAAAGAGAAGGGCATAGCGGTGCCTACCGAATTCATCGACATGATGAAGCAGGAGCAGCTGAGGGATGAATATAAGGTCATTAATCCACGCGGTACTGTGCCGACTTTAGTTTTGGATGACGGCACAATAATTTCTGAAGTGACGGCGATTTGTCGTTATTTTGAAGCCATCAATCCAGGCAATCCTTTATTCGGTTCAGATGCAAAACAGCAGGCAGTTATTGCCGAGTGGGACCACCGTATAGAAATGGAATTGTTGACGGGAATTGCTGAAGCTTTTCGTAATAGAGGTGAGGCCTTTAAAAATCGCGCGCTGCCCGGTGCATTGGATATTGAACAAATTTCAGAGCTTGTGCCCCGAGGTATAAAACGCATTAATTTTTTCTTTGAAATTCTGAATGAGCAACTGGTGAATAATGCCTATGTGGCTGGTGACAGCTTTAGCGTTGCCGATATTACAGCGTTTGTCTGTGTGAACTTTGCAGGTTGGGTAAAAATAACGGTTCCCGAAGAGCAGACGCACTTGCGACGTTGGTTGCATGAGATGTCTCAGCGGCCCAGTATGCAGCCTTAAAGGTTTGTTGTTAGCACTATGAAAAAAATTCTACTGATTGTTGTTTTGATTCTTCTCGCGGCCGCTTTTCTGCTGGGGCGTAATATCGTCAGTTTTCAGAGCATCCCAATGCTGTTGAATGCGATGACCGGGCAGGGTATCGACTCGCCGGATGCGGCAACAGTCGAAACACGGCTGCAAGTACCGAATAATTTCGGGCTTAGTGTCTATGCCAGTGATCTGCCGAACGCTCGCTTTATCACTATGACGACTAATCGCGACCTGTTAATCACTCGCCCGCACAAGGGTGATGTTGTAATGCTCCGTGCTGATTCGTCAAACCCGAGACAAGGGGGTGAACGCACGACTTTACTGGAGGGGCTGAATAAACCTTCGGGTATAGCTGTACATGATGGCTGGTTATTTATTGGCGAAACAGACGCCATTGGTCGAATCGCATTCGACCAATCTACCGGCAAAACCAGCGGTGATTACCAGCGTATTGTTGAAGGGCTAACCAGCGATGGCAACCACCCTTATAAACAAGTAAAAATCGGCCCAGATGGCAAACTTTACCTCTCGCAAGGCTCTACTTGTAACGTTTGTGAAGAACTGGATCCAAGGCGCAGCACCCTGTCTCGTTTTAATATAGATGGCACGGGTGAAGAAATACTGGCCACTGGCCTGCGCAATACCATGGGCTTTGACTGGGCGCCCTGGAGTAATGAGTTATACGCTACTGATAATGGCCGCGATCTGCTGGGTGATGATTACCCGCCCTGCGAACTGAACCTGATTGAAGAGGGGAAGTTTTACGGCTGGCCTTATTTTAATGGTGCTAACGAGCCAGACCCGGACTTTGGTTTTGATGTGAGTGGTCAGTCAGTCACGGCTTCTGGGTTAAACCCTATTGCTCCCGCACATGAATTCCGGGCGCACAATGCGCCGCTGGGCATAACGTTTGTTAACACAGAGGCTTGGTCGGAAGATTACAAGAAAATGGCTCTGGTGGCCTTACACGGCTCCTGGAACCGAAGCATTCCCGATGGTTACCGTGTGGTTTCACTGCATTGGCAGGGCGACGAGATTATTAGCAAAGATTTCTTCAGCGGATTTGAAAAGGCCGGCGATGTGATTGGTCGACCTGTAGATGTAACCCAGGGTCCCGACGGCGCTGTTTATATATCGGACGATTATGCGGGTAGTGTCTATCGGATCGCCTATGGCGAAACTCAGAAGCCTATTGTTAGCAAGGTACCTGTTGAGATTAAAAAAGAATTCGTATTGGTCGAACCCGACTGGCTTACAGACGCTAATCGTTCAGTATTAGCCGAAAGGGGCAGCAGGCTGTTTAAGCAGTTCGGTTGTAAGGGCTGTCATATATCCAAAGGTGCGCCCGGCAGAATGGATTTAAGCACGGTGAATCAGCGCCTGCAGTACACAGGTGTGATAGCGAGACTGACTAAGCCTCGTTCACCCATGCCTACTTTTCCTTTGACGGAAGAGGATAAAAAGGCATTGGCGACATTCTTAATGGAAAGAGCAAAAACACAGTAATGCATTGTCGCCAGGTTTGGGTTTGATTCACTGGTAACTTCGCACCTGTTTTCTATCGGTATCGTTGTTGTGTTGTGGTTTCTTGGGTGTCGTTTACCTCTGTACTATTTCCCGAGCTTTTTTAATGAATGCTTCAGATTCAGCTTCATTGTCAGCGGTGGACAGATTATCCAGGCGCTCAGGAACACTCAGTCCTTCACGCATGCCGGGCTGATCGATCATAATGTCGAGCCAGCGCTGTAAACCGTCCAAACCCTCAATAGATACCCCCGACCACTTATAGGTTCGCACCCAGCACCAGTTGGCAATATCGGCAATGGAGTAATCGTCGGCCAGCCATTCATTATTTAATAGATGGCCATCCAGAACTTCAAATAATCGACGGCATTCGTGCTGATAGCGATCAATTGCTGGCTGAATCTTTTCGGGAAAATAACGGTAGAACACATTGGCTTGTCCCATCATTGGGCCAATGCCTGCCATCTGAAACATTAACCACTGAATGACCCTTGAGCGGCCTTTTGCATCGCTCGGCATCAATTGCCCGGTTTTTTCCGCTAAATACATCATGATCGCGCCGGTTTCAAAAACCGCAAAATTGTCATTATCGCGATCAATAATGGCCGGGATTCTACCGTTAGGGTTCATCGCAAGAAACGCAGGTGTCTTTTGATCGCCGTTAATCAGGTCGATGGCGTGGGTTTCATAGGGGATCTTCATCGCTTCTAAAGTACATGAAACCTTATGGCCATTTGGGGTTGAAGCAGTATACAAATCAATCATATGTTTTTACTTAAAGCGTTTATTGTCTGTAGTGGAGTACGATACATTAATTAGGTGCGAAGGGCTTATTGAAAAATGGATGACCAGTCATGCCTGAGGGTATCGGTAGTGATGATTCTACCTATAAACTGCCTGTTATTATCATCAACGTTTTATTTTCTTAATCGGGTAAAGTTGTATGTGGTTTTTATTAAAAATACCGTTTTATAAATTTAAGGTGTTGCTTACCCGATTTTTATTTTCATTTTTTCCTCCACCGTCCCCGACGTTATTAACTGGGTCAAAATCTTCTTTGCAGTTGTGTGATGCAGTTTCACAGAGTGGCTGCCAACGTTGTTTACTGGTGACTGATGCCATACTGGTTGAGCTGGGATTGCATCAAGCACTTGTTGAACGTTTAACACAGCAGGGTGTGGCCGTAACCATCTACGATGGCGTAAAACCTGACCCATTGATAGGTCAAGTACGTGAAGGTTTGGCGCTGTTAAAACAGAGTGACAGTGAAGCGGTTATCGCTCTTGGTGGAGGTTCTTCTATTGATGCCGGAAAATTGATTGCACTGGCTGCGGCGAATAAAAAACCTTTAGAAAAACTGGTGGGTATAAAAAAAGCCAGCCAGGCTTCATTGCCTTTTTATGTCATCCCTACAACGGCCGGAACAGGTTCAGAAGCTACGGTAGTTGCTGTTATTTCTGACCCTGACACAGGTGAAAAGAAACAATATATTGATACAAAGCTGGTGCCCTGTATGGCCGCGCTAGACCCTGAGTTGATGCAGGGTATGCCGCAGGGCGTTACGGCTGCAAGTGGGATAGATGCACTGACCCATGCTATAGAAGCCTATTTATCTGTAAATGCTACCGATGAAACAGATGCGCTGGCTCTGTCAGCGGTAGAGTTGATTTTTAACAGCCTCGAAACCAGTTATCGCAACGGACAAGATTTAAATGCACGTCAAAATATGGCGTTGGCCGCTTACTATGGTGGCTCAGCGTTTACGCGCACCAATGTAGG
>JAUVQU010000064.1 GCA_030597965.1 Cellvibrionaceae bacterium | reverse complement strand
TACGCACTCCAGAGCGTCCTCTCTTGCCACAATGTGGCAATTCACCTTGAGACAGTCCCTATAAAAAACCTAACACTAATTTCAGGCACAAAAAAGACCGCTAATGCGGCCTTTAATATAGAGCTTTTTGGCTTTGGGAACTATCCAGAGGTGAATCAGCCCAGAACACGTACATGCATTACATGCTCAACCGATTCAATGGCTGCAATCACTTCGTCACTTGGCGTCAGCTCAAGGTCAAGAATATTGTAGGCCACATCATCGCGGGACTTGTTCACCATGTCTTTCACGTTGATGTCGTTTTCGGTAAATACAGACAGTACGTTACCCAACACACCTGAAACGTTTTCGTTAACAAAAGTCAGACGAGTACCTTCGGTACGAGGCATTCTGATCGCAGGGAAGTTAACGGAGTTTTTGATGTTGCCGTTTTCCAGGTAATCCTTCAACTGGTCTGCTGCCATTACCGCACAGTTCTCTTCCGCTTCCGCAGTACTGGCGCCAATGTGTGGCATAGCCAATACATCAGAACGGCTCAGCAGAATAGGCTCGGGGAAGTCACAGATGTACATCGCTAAACCTTTGCTGTTGTCAGCACACAGGTCCAGGCTTTCAACAACGGCTTCGGCGTTAACAATTGACTCACGCGCGAAGTTCAGCAAAATCGCGCCCGGTTTAATAGATTTGAGCGCCTCGGCATTGACCATGTTAATCGTTGGAGCAATCGCTGGAACGTGGATGGTGATGAAATCCGACCGGCTCAACAGAGACGGCAGGTTTTCCATACGCTCTACCGCGCTCGGCAAACGCCATGCCGCTTCAACGGACAGCGCGGGGTCGAAACCAACCACGTTCATGCCCATGGCCAGTGCCATTTCGGCAACCATAGAACCAATGGCACCCAAACCAACAACACCCAAGGTACGGCCATACAATTCGCTACCGGCAAAACGCTTTTTCTCTTTCTCAAGCAGCTTACCCATTTCGCCAGCGTCGGTCATTTCAGTCAGACCTTGCACATAGCTCATACCGCCTGTGATGTCGCGAGAACCCAACAACAAACCCGCCATAACCAATTCTTTCACCGCATTGGCGTTAGCGCCGGGCGTATTAAAGGCCACAACACCGGCTTTGGTGTAGGCTTCGATTGGCACGTTGTTCACACCAGCACCGGCACGAGCAACAGCTAATAAAGTCGGTGGAATTTCTTCGTCGTGCAGCTTGTGGCTACGCAGAATGTAAGCATCAGGCGTAGAGATTTCGCTGGCTACTTCGTAGCTGTCACGTTCGAAACGATCCAATCCTTTGCTGGATATAGCGTTGTATGTCTTAACTTTAAACATGGGTCTTCCTAGTTTTAGTCTTTAAAATTCTTTTCTGGATTATTCGCTACGCTCACCCTTCGGGCCGCCAGTAAACTGGCGTTCAAAGCGTATACGCTTTAGTCCCGTCTTGCCCCACATGGATGTAGAGCACATAAACGCTTAGGGACAATTACGTTTATCGCGGGAATGACAATTAATTAAGCTGCAGTGACCTGCTGATAAGCCCACTCCAACCAAGGCATCAACGCCTTAAGATCAGCTTCTTCAACCGTAGCGCCGCCCCACAAACGTAAACCGTCCGGTGCATCGCGGTAAGCACCGATGTCGTAGGCAACGCCTTCACTGTCCAGCAATTTTACCAGTGCTTTTATCTGGTCTGCTGTCGCATCAAGCGTCAAACAAATACTGGTATTCGAACGTTGAGCTTCATCTTCGGCCAGGAAGTTAATCCAGTCGTTCGCGCTTACAAACTCTTCGACCACGGCAAGGTTAGCCTGTGACTTAGCAATCGCTGCTTCAACACCACCAATTGATTCAATCCAGTTCAGGGCATCCAAATAATCGGCAACACACAACATAGATGGGGTGTTGATGGTGGCACCTTTGAAGATACCCTCAATCAACTTTCCGCCTTTGGTCATGCGGAAAATCTTAGGCAGCGGCCATGCTGGAGTGTAGCTCTCCAAACGCTCTACCGCGCGCGGGCTTAACACCAACATACCGTGAGCACCTTCACCGCCCAGCACCTTCTGCCAAGAGAAGGTCACAACGTCGAGTTTTTCCCATGGCATTTCCATGGCGAATACCGCAGAGGTTGCATCACAGATGGTCAGACCTTCACGGTCGTCAGCAATCCAGTCACCATTGGGTACTTTCACGCCAGAGGTGGTGCCGTTCCAAGTGAAGACCACATCGTTATCAAAATTCACATCGGCTAAGTTTGGCAACTGGCCGTACTCACCTTTGAGAGAGCGAGCATCTTCCAGTTTTAATTGCTTAGTGATGTCGCTGTACCAGCCAGAACCGAAAGATTCCCAGTGCATCACATCAACACCGCGCGCACCCAACAGAGACCAAAGCGCCATCTCTACCGCACCTGTATCCGATGCAGGCACTACACCTACCCGGTAACCTTCTGGCAAGCCAAGCAGTTGAGCGGTTTGCTCACAGGTCTGCTGTAACGCAGCTTTACCAATGGCAGCTCTGTGTGAACGACCCAGAGTTGATAAGTCTAAATTGTTCACGTCGTAGCCAGGGCGCTTAGAGCAAGGGCCAGATGAAAAATTAGGATTCTGAGGTTTAACCTGTGGTTGCATAGTCATCTCTCGACGCCAACCTACGGGTTGGCTAAGTAAAATATAAGTCAGTGATTTTTAAGGGGGCGGATTATGCCAGTTTCTATGGCTTTCTGGTATCCATATTGAGCAAAAACAGTACGATTGGACGATCTGATCAGTACAAAAGAGTAAATAGTTTACGCTGGAACTCTGTTGCGAGACTGTCACCCTTGCCCAAGCTCGCAATGATGTCCATCATCAGGCGTTTGGCATTGCCCTCATCAAAACCCAAATCTTTACGCAAAACACTCAAAAACAGTTCAAGCGCCTCACGATTCTTACCGGTTTGGCTGTACTGAACGGCCAACTGTATCGCAATATTCAAATCCTCAGGATTGGCGGCATACTCGGCCTCGAGCGCTTGTAATTCTGGAGAGTTAGACGCTTCACGCTTCAACTCCAACATCGCCATTGCCTGCTCGTAGGCGGCATCCTGATCAACCATCATAACTTTTTCTAAAATTACTTCGGCATCATCACATCGGTTCAGGTGCAGTAATACCTGCGCTAAGCCAACACCAATAGACGCCTGCTCGTCGGAATCCTGATACGCCTGACGTAACAAGGGCAACGCTTCATCAAACTGCTCAGCGGCCATCAATTCATTAGCCTGCTCAATTTTCGCCTGCCAAGCCGGCGGTAAATGCTTATCCAGCATGGTGCGGATTTCAGCTTCTGACTGCGGACCCGAAAAACCATCAATCTGCTGACCCTCTTTGATGATCATTACCGTCGGCACACTGCGTACACCTAACTGCTGAGCAATGGGCATCAACTCATCGACGTTCACCTTCGCCAGCAAGAACGCACCGTTATATCCACTAGCGATTTGCTCCAAAACAGGAGAAAGCTCGATAGACGGCTCACTCTGGGCAGACCAAAAGTCGACCACAACTGGGCGTATTGAAGACTCTTCAATCAACACCTTTTGTGCGTTTTCTTGGGTCACATTGATGACATGTGGGTTCATAGGTCTATTCCAGTCAACGATCTAATAAATATTTGGTTATTGGCTACTTTAATGCGGCCGAATTCTAGCACTTCAAGGTAATCGCTAATATAGGTGTCCTATAGATAAACGGGGCTTTAAAACGATTTTTTTGGTAAAGTGCGCACAATCGAATTATTGCCATTATTATCATCACTAAAAGAGCCGCCTGTGTTTCCTGAACTCGAACTGCACCAATGCCTGACTAAAGCCCTCGAACTGAAAGGTTTCAACGAACCCACCGAGGTGCAAAGTGCCGCCGTACCTGCCACTTTAGAAGGCAAGGATCTCCTCGTCAGCGCGGAAACCGGCTCAGGTAAAACCGCCGCTTTCTTAATCCCCATCATTCAAAAAATGCTGGTCGATGACACCCCCAAGAACGGTGTTCGCGCGGTCATTCTCACACCTACCCGTGAGTTAGCACGTCAAATCGAAAAGCACGCCAAAGAACTCATCAAATTCAGCCGCCTACTGGCTCATGCAATTACCGGCGGTGATGACTTTAAATACCAGCGTTCGCTCTTCCGCAAGAATCCAGAAATCATTGTTGCCACGCCTGGTCGCTTAAAAGAGCACCTTGAAAAAGGCTCTATTGATTTCGCTGACTTGGAATTCCTAGTGCTCGACGAAGCCGACCGGATGCTGGACATGGGTTTCACCGAAGACGTGATGATCATTGCCGACAGCTGCCGCGCCGAGCGTCAAACCCTGCTCTATTCGGCCACACTCGACGGCCGCAAATTGCAGCACGCCATTCCGCTGCTGCTCAACGAACCAGAAACCATCGCCCTGTCCTCTCCTACGCAGGCGAACGAAAGCATTGTCCAACAGATCATCCTCACCGATGACGAGCGCCACAAAACATTGTTGCTGCTGCGCCTGTTGGAGAAAGGTAATTACCGCAAAGTCATCGTGTTCACCAACACCAAAATCCAGACCAGTAAGTTAGCCGGATGGTTGCGCTACAAAGACATTCACTGCGGTGTATTGCACGGAGATATGACCCAGGACGGCCGCAACGAAGAAATGGCGCGTATGCGCAACGGCAAGTTGAAAGTTCTTATTGCAACCGACGTTGCCGCACGTGGACTGGATGTTAAAGGTATTGATATCGTCATCAACTTTGACATGCCCTACAGCGTAGAAGATTTTGTACACCGTACAGGTCGTACAGCCCGAGCAGGTGCCTCAGGTCTGGCCATTACCTTTGTGGCGGCCAGAGACTGGAACATGAAGGCCAAGATAGAACGTGAAGCTGGCATTAAATTCGAACAGGAAATTCTTAAAGGCATAGAAGCCAAATACAAAGGCCCGAAAAAATTAAAATCGTCAGGCAAAGCCGCCAGCACCAAGAAACGTGACGACGACAAGTCAAAGAAAACCAAGCCTAAAGAAAGGACCAAAGTGCGCCATCGCGACACCAAGAACATTGGCAAGCGTCGCAAGCCAACGGGCCAGAAAGATGAAGCACCAAAAACAGGTAAGTTTGGTGATGGATCAGGTGCTTTTTCCTTTAAGAAAAAAGCTTACAATCCAGACGATGACGCATAGGCTAGAACTTTTAAACAATGATGAATAAAAATACTGTAGCGGCGCTGTTTAAATCTTCACGCCCCTCCTTTCTGGCACTCACACCCGCCTGTATTTTAATCGGGGTAGCTACCAGTTATGCCGAGACCGGACAGGTTTTCTGGTTAGCTTCTGCACTCGTACTGTTGGGATCCCTTGCCGCTCACATTAGCGCTAACGCCTTTAATGAATACCTCGACTTCAAAAGCGGATTGGATTTCAACACCCAACGCACACCGTTCAGTGGTGGCAGTGGTGCATTAGTCGAAACTCCCGAAGCGCACAATAACGTGCTCTATCTGGCTTGGGCCACACTGGCCATCACCGTTCTGGTCGGACTGTATTTTGTTTCCCTGCACGGCGCAGCACTGTTACCTATAGGTATTGCTGGGGTAGCCATTATCATCACTTACACCCAATGGATTAATCGGAGCCCGGTACTTTGTCTTATTGCTCCCGGGCTCAGCTTTGGACCTTTGATGGTTATAGGTACCCACTTGGCACTGACGGGGGAATATTCCTGGCTGGCGCTTATCGCCTCACTGGTACCATTTTTTCTAACCAATAATTTACTGCTACTGAATCAACTGCCGGACATAAAAGCCGACGCTGAAGCTGGCCGCCATCACCTGCCAATCGCCTATGGCTGGAAACACAGCGTAACCGTATATGGGTGCTTTGTTGTCGCAGCTGCCCTGGCAATCATTACCGGCATCTCATCAGAAACCTTTAATGCCTGGAGCAGTGCCGCACTGCTACCTATGCTTGCAGGTGTGGCAGCATACAAAGGGGCGAGAGAGCATGAAGATGATGTAAAGGGGCTACTTGCCTACCTGCCACTGAATGTCTTGGCAGCGGTAATTACCCCACTGGTGTTTGGTGCGAGCCTTTTCTTTATCCATTAAGCGCCACTAAAAATAGCAATGCCATTCTGCGGTTACTTCTCACTGTTTTATTCTATGCCTGTCACTTCCGGATGATGCAGATCTTGTGGCAGCTCAGCCAGACACAAATTAATATCAAAGTAGTCACGCCACTGGCGAATCACCAAATCTCCGCCGGCTTTTTCTTCCACTTCAAATGCCCCCATCACTAAAAATTTAGCCGCCACATCACCGGCGGGGCCTTTTACGTTGTAATAATCCACACGCTCGGTCAGTACATTACCCTCCTCCGTAGCGGCAATGTTCTTCAATTCATACTGAATACTCTCGGCCACTTCATGAAGCTGATCCAAGATACTCCAAATACCCTCCAAACCTTTTACCGTTGGCATCGGTATATTATTGAACACCGATTCCTCGTCGAAAAAAGAAAGAATCTCCTCTTTTTGGTTACGCTCAATGGCGCCTAAAAAGTCTTTAATAAATTGTGTATTACGCTGCTGAATATTGGTCGACATAGAAGTACCCATTTCGTTTTTATTGATTTTTAAGTTGGTCTAATAGTGCCAAAGTTAGGCTCACGCTCAAGTTGTTTTTTGTTAAGGCTGATTGTGTTAATTCATCAGTCTGTCATTTGTATGACAGATCGTACTTCAGTCCGATACAGCGGCTACAAAATTAGGTCTGTCGGACTGAAGTCCGACCTACACAAGAAAAATCCAACGTGCAGAACAACCGACACAAAAAAGGCTGCCTCCTTACGGTTGCAGCCTTTTTTAGATTTTGAATTTCGTTAGTTTTCAGACTGGGCTTTAGAACCAGAAATCACCTGCGCGATACCCCTGAATCTCTAATGCACCAGTTAAATTACCGCGAGACACCACTTGCTGGTGGGTAAACCACCACCGTACTGAACGCATACAATTTCCTACTGCTGATATTGATGGGAGCCGAGCTCATCGCTCACTCCGTCCTGGAGAGGCTCGCATAATACAGGAAGAGAAATTAATTCGTGCCACAAAGTAACAAATATTTACGTAACAAATAATACTCAGGCGTGTAAATTTTGGACGGATGGATGTTTTTTTATCAGAGATGACTTAGGGGTTTACGCGGCTTGCAGTAATAACTGCTCAATAGCCTGCAGAAAGAAATCCGCACCCGGCGTCATTGCCAGCTGACGCTGCTCTTCCAGGACACTATCGAGTACATCTTGAGTCGTCAGCGGGTTAGCCAGTACAACACGGAACACCAAAATCACATCACCACTGTAGCGCGATGCATCCACACGCGTACGAGAAACAAATGTTTTGCCCGCCGCACGCTGGGCTTTTTGTAAATATTTAGTGAGCCGATCCAGCTGCTGATTGATTTCAGCGACCAGAGCCCGATCTTTTGTTTCACTGAGGCGTTGCTGAATATGAGCTGGCACATAGCGATAACCCAGAATATTCAGCTCAGGCTTAACGATCAACTCAAAATCGGGCTGCTGTTCAATTTGCTCGGCAAAATAGCGCGTTGCATCCAAACCTCGGTCAATCAGCATTTCATAGCCTTCACGGCCAATGATATTCAGACCCGCATGCACCAATAACGCCATACCTGGGCGAGAGCCTTCGAGGGTGTGACTACCAATATCCTTTGAACCTTTACGAATAATGTATTCGGCGTGGTGTTCAATGGACGACAGACGTGTTGGATCACGGAACAACACCACACCCGCACCCATTGGCACATAAAACTGCTTATGGGCATCGACGATCACTGAATCAGCGCGCTCAATACCTTTTAACAAAGGACGATGCCTGGTCGAGAACAAGGTCGCCCCACCCCACGCAGCATCCACATGAAAATGTGCACCTAATTCTTCACTGATATCGGCCAGCTCATCCAACGGATCAACACTGCCTGTTTCCGTCGCGCCAGCCAATCCGACAACGCTCAAAACCTTATAGCCATCTGCAATCAGCTCCAGGCCTTTCTGGCGCAGCGCTTTAGTATCAACCCGGTAATTCTCGTCGGTATCGATCGAAATAAGATTGTCACGACCAATCCCTAACAGATCAGCGGCTTTACCCAATGAATAGTGACCACGTTTAGAAACCAGAATCACCAGCCCTTTATAGCCAGAATCCTGTAAGGCGCCCGCCAAGCCTTTGGCGGAAATTTTCTCGGCACCCAAACAATGGTTACGTGCCGCCCACAAAGCAGTGATGTTCGCTACCGTACCCCCAGAACAAAAAGCACCGAGAGCGTGTTTTGGGTTGTGCAACCAATCGTTGTAGAAGCCCTGCTCCTGCCCGTACACCAAACGGTGCAACATGCCCACAACCTGACGCTCCAACGGTGTAAACGCTTTGGAGGTTTCCACCTTTACAAGGTTTTGATTAAGTGCGGTAACAACCTTCGCCAACGGCAACATGAAGTACGGCAACGCCGAGGTCATATGACCTATAAAGCCCGGGGCTGAAGTGTGAACAGATTGAGCTACAAGGTGCTCTAAAATAAAATCGGTATAACCCGAAACGTATTCAGGACTTTCGGGGATAGCGGTGGTGGAGAAATGGCGCTCAATGTCCGCCAGATCCTTTTCTTCCGCAACAATATGCTGGCGTAGAAAACCATCAAGGTTCGATGATAAGGCTTCATCGATCTGACTCAGGGTACCATTGCTCTCTGGCACCGTGAAAACACGATATAAGCTGGCGAGGTTAACCTCAGCTTTTACCTTATCTGCTGTCATACTTTTACCTATTACCGGGCTAAAAATGCAGACCCAAATTAGTTTCCTAGTCTCTATCAACCCTCTAACGGGCCAATTAACAACCTAAATCCTTCCGGACGGCGAATAATATGTCCCCGCACCCACTCAAGCAAGTCAAAAAGCGAGTATTTTGTGTATTTTGTCTCTATTCGGCTTACAATGTTGTAAAACTAAAATAATAAAAAACCAATAAACCATGATCTCAGCTACGCCCCGCAAGAAGTCTATCCGCCAGTCCCGTGAAGCCCGTATTACTGCTATTTTAACCGCTGCTCGCGAAGTTTTTGAAAAAAGGGGCTACGAAAAAGCCACCGTCTCCGAAATTGCCGAGCTGGTCGGCGTCGTAGAGGGCACCATATTCAGCTATTTCAGCAGCAAACGCATACTCGTCATCAAGGTGATGGAGCAGTTCTACGAAGAAATCACCAACCTCATCGAAAGTGGCCTAAAAGGCATCGATGGCACCCGCAATCGCCTGCATTACGTGATCTGGAACCACCTGAATATCATGCTCAATAACGCTGCCCTGTCCGGCGTTATCCTGCGAGAGTCCCGGGGCCTGGACGAAGAACTAACCGAACAGGTACATATCCTCAACAAGCGATACACCAAGAGCATCAGCGACATTGTTGAGCTAGGCATAGAAAGTGGTGAGATCAAAGCCAACACCTCATCCAGTCTCATCAGAAACGCCATTTTCGGTTCCATTGAACACTACATGTGGACCATCATCGCCAGCCACAACAGCCTTGACCTTGATCAAGTCGCTCAAGACCTGACGAATATGATCTTTAACGGCATCGCCGTCAAAGATACAGAACTGAATCACACCGACATCAACCGTTTAGTGGATAAATTAAACCAGCTCATAGATTAAACCGAAGCGTGTAGGTCGGACTTTAGTCCGACCTACAAAAATAAGTTTAAGGCACACCCAATACACAACGTACCCTATCAATTTCGCTGCCGCATCCTATCCAAATCAGTAGAGAGGCTTGTGAGCAAAGGGGTGATAAGGACGTAGCAAGACAGCATAAGCACCTCTTCTGCTTTATGAACAACGTTTAATTGAAGGCGCCCTCCTCCCAACTATTATAATTCCAGGATTAAAACCAATGCCCAAAGCAAGTGACATAAAAAAGAACACAGCGATAGAACATAATGGCAATGTATTAATCGTAAGAGATATCGAGCGCTCTGTTCCGCAAGGACGTGCCGGAGGCAGCCTCTATCGCATGCGCATGTATGATGTGGTCACTGGTGGCAAAGTTGATGAGACATTTAAAGACTCAGAGATGCTGGACCTTGCCGACCTAAGCAGACGACCATCAAAATTTTCTTACATAGATGGAGATGAACATGTCTTTATGGATGATGAAAACTACACACTGTACAACTTAAATACGGATTCCATCGCCGAAGAAATCCAGCTTATCAATGAGGACACAGAAGGCTTGCAGGTGATACTTATCGATGACGCACCAGTGGCGCTTGATCTACCTACGACGGTTGAGCTTGAAATCATAGAAACCGACCCCTCTATTAAGGGCGCGTCAGCAACATCCAGAACCAAACCTGCAACACTCTCAACGGGATTAACGGTACAAGTACCCGAGTACATTTCAACCGGCGATAAAATTAAGATCAATACTGAAGAGCGTAAATTTACCGGTCGGGCAGACTCTAAATAAAATAGCCGTATAGTTAATTAAAGGGGTGGATGGCGTAGGGTTTAATGAAATAGATTCCTAAATGTCACCGACCCCT
The DNA here is from genome assembly GCA_030597965.1 of Cellvibrionaceae bacterium. Lineage (GTDB taxonomy): Bacteria > Pseudomonadota > Gammaproteobacteria > Pseudomonadales > Cellvibrionaceae > JAUVQU01. The sequence continues at coordinate 933 of JAUVQU010000064.1, read as the reverse complement.
TTAATTTTTACGACTAAGCCAGTTCTGGCACCGCCTGCCTGATCACATCCCCATAACCATGAACGATGGCTTGCGGATGGTCTTTGTAAAATCCTTTTTTGTTGAGCAACCGATGCAATTCCTTCAATTTATAAATGGGCACACTGGGGAGCAGGTGGTGCTCTAAATGGTAGTTCACATCATTTGCACAAATTACACCCTCCTCAAACCAGCGGGGGATAATAGTTCGGGTATGTAAACGCGGGTCTACATCGTAAAGGTCGGCCACCGCACCATGTTCGGCCACCTGCCGAATACGGGCGATCAATGGATAGCTCGTCAGATAGGCTGCCACCCACAAAATATACAGTTCGCCAATGCCACAAAAAAACAGCACCAGAAAAAACAGGCCGTTTGCCGCCAGTCCCTGCCACAGAGCATTTGAGCTCTCGCCCTCTGCCATCAGCAAGCTGCCGCCCTTGCCTGTAAAAAGGCCCGCCAGTTGTTTTATGCCAGTTCTACCCGTGATGTCTCGGCTCATTTTTCGATAAAAGCTGGCCTTGGATATAGGGTAAGACTGGTAGTTGGGCAAATCTGGATCAGCTTCAGTACCGGCGTTTCTGTGATGCTCACGATGGGAAGCGGCGTAGGCCGTGCAATCACCCAGTACTGGGTAAGCACCCAACCACTGCCCGATCAATCCATTCAATTTTGGTGTCTCAAATAGCGTTTTGTGTCCGGCTTCATGCATCAACACGGACACCCCAATCTGACGACCTCCCAACAAAAAGATGGCGATAAGAATGCTTAAGGGATTTGTCCAGAGAGCGACGCAGGTAAATATAGTCGCAATGATCAGCCAGTTTTTTAATACCAGCCATGCCCCTCGTCTGTTACTGCGCCGAGTGAAATACTTCATTTCGTCACGGGTCAGGTATTCACTTACTTTCATGG
>JAUVQU010000135.1 GCA_030597965.1 Cellvibrionaceae bacterium | reverse complement strand
TCTATAACGTGACAGCCAGTACTGATGATGCCTCGAGTGAGCTGGGCAGTGATTTCTGGGCCGTGGGTGCGCCCGTCGCGGGCTAGATGGATGGTGCTTTCACCTGCGTCGAGTATGGCACTGCCAATTGCTTGGCCAATGTGCATGACGGCTTCGGGAGTTAGTTCGACGTGAGCGAGACCTCGTATGTCGTAAGCTCGAAAAATATGATCGGTGACGGTGTTGACGGGCCCTGCGCGAACAACTTGTACCGATTCATCAGGGTCTGGTTGCTGGAGTGTGTTTTCTGGCTCATCACCAAAGCCAAGCAATTCAATGTCCTCTTCTTTGACATCAGCGTCCAGAATATCCTGCTTGTTGAACGTGGTTTTTTGAAACAAAAAAGTTGTTGTTTCTGGCGCATTTCTTGCCCTGCCGAACAGCGCTGCTCCGGCGATTCTTGCTGGGTCAAACTTACCCGTAACCCAGTACGTCAATACCAATAAAAATAAGCCTATAACGGCGGTTATGGTGATTATGGATGCCGAGCTGCGAGTGGTCTCTGCGACGAGCAACAATGACGGTGCAAAGCTTAAAGTCCAGTCGCTATAGTCAATGGTGCTTCGTTGCTTTTGTTCGTCCAATCCATCCCCGGTGCTAAAAAAGGGCATGCCAGGGCCGTGCAACAGCTGGGTTTTACCCATGTTTGGGCTGTGGATCCGAATTAATTTGAACAGTGGCTCTGTGGGCAGGTGAATCAGCAGCGTGCCAAAGGAGGTGGATTCATTATCTGGCGTCCCGGGCAATTTGTTCTTGAGATGTGATACCAGTAGTAGTTTTCGGGCTTTCCCTGTACCGATAATTTCCGGATTCACAATACGTGTTTTTTGTTTGCTGTTAATCATGTCCAGCTCAATAAAGCTGAGTGATTGACGCAGGGAATCGTCTTCGGTTTGTGCGCCTGTTGGAACCGCTTGCCAGTGAATGGCGTCAGGAAATCCTTTACTGATTGCGTGGCTGAGGGCTTCGGTCCGCTGGTTGGCGTCCACTGCGCCAACGATGGCGTCGGCCAGTACTAGAGAATCCAGTTGGTTTTGTGTGTGTTTTAGGTATAAACCGATTAGGGCTGCTTTGGCCTTGGTTTGCTCAAGGGTGCGCTGCTCCAGATCAATTTGCCCTGCACGGACTACCCAAGTGTTGTGCGAAAGCCAACCGGCAATAAAAATAAAAACGAGCAGCCCTGCGATGCTGGCAAGTGTCAATTTGGGTAGCTGTGTGGCTGGCGGTATTGAACCTTTCATCTGAGCCTTGTGTTTCCTTTTGCTTGAGCGAAAGTATCAGTTACTGAGCTAAAGCGACGCTAATACGGTTGATGATTGTTTGTGCTAATTGCGTCTTACGGCAAGAGGGTAAATGTTCTTCGCTGTCTGATGTAATCAGTGTTACAGCGTTATATTCACTGTTAAATCCAATATCTGTGCGTGAGACGTCATTGGCAATGATCATGTCCAGATTCTTGCGTGCCAGCTTATCCTTGGCGTACTCAACCACCTGCTGTGTTTCAGCAGCAAAGCCGACGGTGAAGGGGCGCTGGGCGTTGCTGCCAATTGCCGCCACTATGTCAGGGTTCTTAACCAGATGAATGGACATGTCGTCGGAGTCAGCGCTTTTCTTGATTTTTTGTTCGGCAAAAGTAACTGGGCGATAGTCGGCCACAGCAGCGGAGGCAATGAATACATCGACCTCACCAAGCGTTGCGATACTGGCGTCGTACATATCTTGGGCACTGGTGACATTGATGACATGACAACGTTCCGGCGTGGCAAGGGCGGTAGGGCCAGAGATGAGCGTCACTTTGGCTCCTGCATCACGAGCGGCGGAGGCAAGGGCATAGCCCATTTTACCGGAGCTGTGATTGCTGATGTAGCGCACTGGGTCAATGGCTTCGCGAGTGGGCCCTGCAGTGATGACAATGTGTTTTCCTGCTAGGCAGCCGGGCTGGAATTGCTGAATGACGAGATCAACAAGCTCTTCCACTTCCAGCATCCGCCCCAGGCCAATATCGCCGCAAGCTTGCACGCCTGACGCCGGCCCAAACAAGGTGACATCTCGCCCCTTTAGAACCTTCAGATTGGCTTGAGTTGCCTCGGCGGCCCACATGCCTTGATTCATGGCGGGCGCGATACAAATAGGCGCGGGTGTGGCGAGGCATACGGTAGTTAATAAGTCGTCGCCCTTGCCCTGACAGAAACGAGCCATAAAATCAGCCGTAGCGGGAGCGACCAGTAATAAATCAGCCCAGCGAGCGAGTTCGATGTGACCCATGCCTGCCTCGGCCTCCGGGTCTAATAGAGCGGTGTGTACCGGGTTGCCAGAGAGCGCCTGCAGAGTAAGCGGAGTAATAAATTCCTGCGCACCAGAGGTCATGACTACACGTACGTCAGCACCTTGGTCTTGCAGACGGCGAATTAATTCGGCGCTTTTGTAGGCGGCAATACCACCGGTAACGCCCAGTAGGATGTGTTTGTTGGTCAATGCGCTCATAAATTATCGGCTAGTCAGGGGATTTAACGGGGTTTAAGATACCATTGTGCTGAGCTGGTATAAATGGACTTGATCAACAGTTTGGTTTAAATCCTCTGATTAGTAGAGACAAGGAGTGTCTATGGCTATCAACGATTGGCCCTTGGAAGAGCGGCCTCGCGAAAAACTATTGCATCATGGTGCGGGGTCGTTGTCCGATGCGGAGTTACTGGCAATATTTCTGCGCACAGGCTGTGCAGGAAAATCGGCCGTGGACCTTTCCCGACAGCTTTTGACTGATTTCGGCGGACTTCGTGCTATTTTAGCAGCAGATCAACCACTTTTCTGCGCAGGTGAGGGGTTGGGCCCTGCAAAATTTGCACAGCTACAGGCGGTGCTTGAGATGGGGCGTCGTCACTTGGCTGAGGTTTTGGAGGAGGGAGAGATCTTTTCAAGCCCGGGGGCAGTGAAAGATTATCTCACCCAGCAGCTTCGCCACCGCCGCCAGGAAGTGTTTGTGGCCTTGTGGCTGGATAATCAACATAGGTTGTTGCGCTATCAGGAGTTGTTTATGGGAACGATCGACGGCGCCAGTGTCTATCCCCGTGAGGTCGTAACCCAGGCGTTGGCGGAGAATGCGGCGGCGGTGATCTTTGCCCACAATCATCCATCAGGGGTGGCGGAACCCAGTCAGGCGGACCACAGAATCACTGAAAGGCTGCAGCAGGCCCTGGGATTGTTGGACATCAGAGTGTTGGATCATCTCATTGTGGGAGAGGGCAGTGTCACCTCTTTTGCGGAGCGCGGATGGCTAAAATGATCATTTTTTGATCGGCACTGATTTTTATTGCCTTAAAAGCACGAATTATTTGCTATTGGGGAGCGCTTTTGATATAAAACGCCGCTCTTTTGTAGCCGCCCGGATTTGGGTTTGAGAAGACGACCCACATGAGGGTTTTTGGTTTGGCTGCAATCCTGATTAAAGTATTCCGTATCGTTGTTCTAATTTTTTATAGCAACGATCATCTGTAGAAGTGAGGCAAAGAAAGATGTCCAAGGTATGTCAAGTGACTGGCAAGCGTCCAATCACCGGTAATAATGTATCTCACGCAAAGAACCACACCAAGCGTCGTTTTTTGCCAAACCTGCACACTCACCGTTTTTGGCTTGAGTCAGAAAAGCGTTTTGTGAAGCTGAAGGTTTCCGCTAAAGGTATGCGCATTATCGACAAGGTCGGTATTGAGCAAGTATTGACAGACGTCCGCGCTCGCGGCGAAAAGGTATAAGGAACTAAATCATGGCTAAAGGTGCACGCGAATTAATTCGTCTAAACTCCAGCGCTGGTACTGGTCACTTCTACACGACCGACAAGAGCAAGCGTAACACTCCAGAAAAAATGGAAATGAAAAAGTACGATCCTGTTGTACGTAAGCACGTTATGTACAAAGAAGGCAAAATCAAGTAAATACCAATTTGCTGTTTGCCTCGAAAGCCCGGCTATATGTCGGGCTTTTTTATGCCCAGAATAAAGCCTCCTTTAACGCATTGATTAGATGAAAAGAAATGCCTGAATTGCCTGAAGTTGAAACCAGTCGTCGCGGAATTGCGCCACATATTGAAGGACGAAAAGTGGAGCGCGTCACTGTTCGTGATGCGCGTTTACGCTGGCCTGTACCGAGTAATTTACCCGCGCTGATAGAAGGGCAGGAGTTGCTCGAAGTAGCGCGTCGCGGTAAATATTTATTACTTCGTTTTGCGTCGGGCAGTGTATTGATGCATTTGGGTATGTCGGGCAATGTGAGAATCGTCTCTTCAAAAACCAAGCTTTTAAAACATGACCATGTGGATATAGCGTTCGCGGGAGGCAAGATTTTAAGGCTCAACGACCCGCGTCGATTTGGTGCTGTATTGTGGACTTCAGAACCGGTAGAAGTTCATCCGCTGATCAGTCATCTTGGTCCGGAGCCTTTGTCGGAGGACTTTACGGCGGAGCTGCTGTACCAGCGCAGTCGCAAGCGAACTCAGGCCGTGAAAACATTCATTATGGACAGTCGCATTGTCGTGGGGGTAGGGAATATCTATGCCAATGAGGCGTTGTTTAAGGCCGGCATCCGACCAACTAAGCCTGCGGGCAAGGTAAGCCGGGCGGCTTACGCGGTGTTATTTGATGAAATACGGCAGGTTTTGAGTAAGGCTATTAAGCAGGGAGGCACCACACTGCGAGACTTTGTGGGAGGTGACGGCAAGCCTGGCTACTTTAAGCAGGAGCTGACGGTTTATGGTCGCGGTGGCGAGCCGTGTGTAGTGTGTGAAAAACCACTAAAAGAAGTACGTCTAGGGCAGCGTAGTACGGTGTATTGCACCGACTGCCAAAAATAGATCGGATCAGTATTAGCCCAATTGTTTATGGAGTGCTTCCAGTACAACGGGTGATACGAATTTCGATACATCGCCACCCATGACCGCAATTTCTCTGACCAGCGAAGATGAAATTGAACCGAGATTTTCTGCGGGGGTAAGAAAAATACTTTCCATATCGGGTGATAGTACGCGATTCATGTTGGCCAATTGCAGCTCGTATTCAAAATCGGTGGTTGAGCGCAGGCCGCGAATAACCCCTAAGGCGTCGTGCTCTTTCGCCAGGTCCACCAATAATGCTCTGAATCCGCAGACCTCTATATTGTCCAAATGCGCCAATGACCTTTGCGTTAGATCTATGCGCTCCTCAAGCGTAAACATGGGGCTTTTGGAAGAGCTGTTGGCGATGGCGATGACGACGTGGTCGAACATTTTACAGGCGCGCTCGACGATATCGATGTGTCCCTTGGTGATCGGGTCAAAGGTACCGGGATAAACCACTCGTTTCATGTGTTTCTCTCAGGCTTTAAAAGCGTGACTTTAATAGGGTTTTTAATGGTTTTTTAATAGGGTTGCCGCGATGGTAAACAATTTAACCGCCCAGCACAAAGCGAGGCGCTACGACGGGCAGCCATCGGGTTGGTAATAATAAAGCCGGTAGCACACATCGCCCGATACTTTTTCTCTGTGCATATGCCAGTTGGCCGGTGTGTGGAGCGCTACTTTTTTTGGGCTTTCTATGTAGATGGCGGCTTGATCTCTGAGCCAGTGGTGTCGGTCAAGCCTTTCAATGATTTGATCCCACAGATCGAGAGCGAAGGGGGGATCAATAAAGACTATATCGGCCTGATTGTTGGGGGTTTGGTTTAACCAGTGTAAGGCGTCGGTTTGTTCGACGCGGCTTTGTTGGCAGTCTAGAAGTTGGAGATTTTTTTTAAGCTGTTGCACGGCAACGGCGTTTGTTTCTAAAAATGTTGTGTGGGCGGCGCCTCTTGATAATGCCTCAATGCCCAGTGCGCCAGAACCAGAAAATAAATCCAGACATTGCGCGTTGTGCAAGTCCGGCACAAGCCAGTTAAAAAGCGTTTCGCGGGTTCGGTCGCCGGTAGGGCGCAGTCCATCGGCAGAAGGGAAGCTCAGTTTTCGGCCGCGCCATTGACCGCCAATAATGCGTAATTGCTGGGCGCCATGGGGTGCTTTTTTTGAATGATGAGGGCGTCTTGCGGGCAAAGTGCGGGGTCTCGATTGAAAAAAATGGAAAAATAAAATAATTTGCGAGTTTCAGTGTTAGAGCGGCCAGTATGCCGGTAAAATGCCTCGCTTTCATTATGAATACACAGTTTGCAGTGAATGCGAACATATCAGCAGTCGTTAGTGAGGTTTAGTCGTGGACATTTGGACAGAAATCAATGCATTGATACAGGAGAATTACACCGTACTCCTGCTGGGGTTTGCGTTGGTGTTGGCAATTGTTTTGTCGGTATTGGTTTTTCGAAGGCGCGCTGCCCGAGATTTTTCTGATCAAGAGCTTTCTGGCCAAGGACCTTCTGGAAAGGGAGACGTTGGAAAGCTCGACCAGCCGGATGAATCAGTCGATGTAAGTGTTGAGCCTGAAGACTTGGGGAAAGTAGAGTCTGGGATTGAAGGTGAGGCGATT
>JAUVQU010000249.1 GCA_030597965.1 Cellvibrionaceae bacterium | reverse complement strand
GAGCTCGCTCTGCAGACATAACCAGCATGGCCGAGGCACCGTCAGTAATTTGTGATGAAGTACCGGCTGTTACAGTGCCGCCTTTAGGGTTAAAGGCTGGACGCAACTGAGATAAGCCTTCCGCGGTAGTCTCAGGGCGAATAGTTTCATCTTGAGTCACCATCATGGGGGCACCCAATTCATCGTGACCCATGATTGGAATGATTTCACGGTCAAATTTACCCGCTTCACGAGCCGCTGCGGCCAAGCGATGAGAACGTGCAGCAAACTCGTCCATTTGTTCACGGTTAATCCCGTGCATCATGGCTAGAAACTCAGCTGTCATACCCATACTGCCCGCTGCTTTAGCGATGGTAAAACCCATTTTCGCACTTGGGTCAACACTCTCCATCATGTTCAGGTGGCCCATGTGCTCAACGCCACCCACAACATACACATCACCCAAACCTGCCATGATATTGGCCGATGCAGTATGCAGTGCAGACATGGAGGAGCCACATAGACGGTTCACCGTCTGGCCCGGAACTGTGTGTGGCAAACCTGCCAGCAATACAACCATGCGCGCAAGGTTAAAGCCCTGCTCCATACGCTGCATTACGCAGCCCCAGATCACATCATCAATGGTGTTGGGATCAACGGCCTCATGGCGAGCCAGCAAGCCGCTTATAACTGACGCACTCATATCATCGGCGCGAACATGGCGGAAACATCCATTTTTCGAGCGCCCCATGGCGCTTCTGGCGTAATCTACAATCACCGCATCTCTTGGGTTTAAACTCACGATTGTTCTCCTCTCTGAGGCCTTTGCACGAAAGCCATTTCACTCCCAGCCTGCGTTAAACACGTACTCGATCGGTCATTTATACACATAAACTTCCTCACTCCGTGCGTTTTTGCCTTGCCTGAAAGCAAAATGATCTTCCGTGCAAAGGCCTCTATTTAAAATCATTTAATAGCAGCTTGATTAGCCGCTCTTCAACTAACCGCTTTCATTAGGAATAGTAACTGGCGCCTTTAGCAGCCATTTCACGCATACCATCAGTTGCCTGGTACAGCGGACCTAAATCCTGGTAGCGATCACATAGCTCAACGATTTGGTCAATGCCTACATCATCAATCCAACGGAACACGCCACCTCTAAATGGCGGGAAGCCCAAACCAAAGACTAAAGCCATATCCGCTTCAGCGGGCGAACCAACGATGCCCTCTTCCACACAGCGTGCCAGCTCGGTAGCCATTGGCAGCATCATGCGTGCGATAACTTCATCGCGTTCAAATTCACGGGGTGCATCGACATGGGACTTGAACAATTCATAGGATTCTTCCGTAGCCACTTTTGCTGGCTTGCCGCGCTTATCTGGCTCGTAGTTATAGAAACCTTTGCCGTTTTTTTGTCCGAATCGCTCGTTCTCGTACAAAAGATCAGAGACGACTTTAAATGTTTTGGTCATACGGTCGGGGAACCCAGCCGCCATTACTTCCTCTGCGTGGACGCCAGTATCTATTCCTACCACATCGAGAAGGTAAGCGGGCCCCATTGGCCAGCCCCAGTTCTCCATGATCTTATCGACCTTCTGAAAATCAGCGCCGTCTTTAACCAGTTTTGAGAAGCCAGCAAAGTAAGGGAATAACACTCGGTTAACGAGGAAGCCTGGGCAGTCATTCACAACGATGGCTTTCTTGCCCATCGCGTTAGCGTAAGCAACGGTACGTGCAACGGCTGTATCCGACGTCTTCTCGCCACGAATAACTTCGACCAAAGGCATCGCATGTACTGGATTAAAGAAGTGCATACCACAGAAGTTTTCTGGACGTTCCAGTGCTTCCGCCAAGTGGGTAATAGAAATGGTGGAGGTGTTTGAAGCCAGAACAGTATCCGCAGAAATATGCTTTTCCGTTTCCGCTAGTACCGCGCGTTTAACCTTGGGGTTTTCAACGACCGCCTCAACCACTATGTCTACGGAATCAAAACCTTCGTAGGACAATGTAGCTTCAATACTCGATAGAATCTTGCCCATCTTCGCTGGCGTCATACGGCCTTTATCAACACGCTTGCTCAGTAGCTTAGTCGCTTCAGACATGCCCAAGTCTAAACCGGCCTGAGCAATGTCTTTCATTTTAATGGGTGTACCCTTGAATGCAGACTGATAGGCGATACCACCGCCCATAATTCCCGCACCCAATACAGCGGCTTGCTCAACCTTCTTATCAGATTGTTTTTCCCATTTTTTCGCTTTCTTCACGAGCAGTTGATCACTCAAGAAAACACCTAACAGTGCCTTAGCTGCGGATGTTCCTGCCAGCTTGGAAAATCCATTTTTCTCGACCACAAGGGCGGCTTTACGATCCATGCCTATACTCTGCTGAAGGCATTCAACGGCCATGACAGGCGCCGGGTAATTACGCCCGGCCTGCATGGCAACCATAGCTTTTGATGTCTCAAAAGCCATCATGGCCTCAGTGAAGTTCATATTAAGCGGAGACCGCTTCTGGTTACGCCTGGTTTCGTAATCTAGCTCACCTGCCACACAGCGATTCAATACAGCCAAAGCTGCATCGCGCAGATCATTTGCGGCGGTCACGCCGTCTACGGCACCTGCTTTTAAAGCCTTATCTGGCCTTTGATCCTTACCTGAAGCAATCCACTCTACAGCGATATCAACTCCGGCTACACGAGGCAGGCGAACAGTTCCGCCCCAACCAGGAATAAGACCTAGTTTTACTTCAGGAAAACCTATTTTGGCTTGCTCGCTCATTACACGGTAGTCACATGCAAGGCACAACTCAAAGCCGCCACCAAGCGCGAAACCATTAATAGCAACGACCGATGGAATACTTAAGTCTTCCAGCCTGTTTAAGTTATCTGTGTTCTTATCTTGGGACGCTTCAACAGCATCTCCTCCTGACT
>JAUVQU010000002.1 GCA_030597965.1 Cellvibrionaceae bacterium | reverse complement strand
TTCTTAATAACTTTAGTCTGAGCCGCACCACCAACACGCGATACCGATACACCGGCGTTCATCGCTGGGCGCAAGCCCGCATTGAACAAGTCAGTTTCCAAGAAAATCTGACCGTCGGTAATCGAAATTACGTTGGTTGGTACGAACGCTGATACGTCACCCGCTTGGGTTTCAATGATTGGTAGAGCGGTCATAGAACCGGTCTTGCCTTTCACTTCACCGTTAGTGAATTTTTCTACGTAGTCAACGTTTACGCGTGAAGCACGCTCAAGCAAACGTGAGTGCAAGTAGAAAACATCACCAGGATAAGCTTCACGACCTGGTGGACGACGAAGCAGCAAGGAAATTTGACGATAAGCCCAAGCTTGCTTGGTCAAGTCATCATGTACAATCAAAGAGTCTTCACCACGATCGCGGAAGTATTCACCCATGGTGCTGCCCGCAAAAGGAGCCAGGAACTGCATAGCAGCTGGATCCGATGCAGTTGCCGCAACAACGATGGTATGTTCCATGGCGCCGTGCTCTTCCAATTTTCGCACAACGGCAGCAACGGAAGAGGCTTTCTGACCAATAGCAACATACACACACTTAACGCCTGTGCCTTTCTGGTTGATGATGGCATCAACCGCAATTGCTGTTTTACCTGTCTGGCGGTCACCAATGATCAACTCACGCTGGCCACGACCTACTGGTACCATGGCATCAACTGCCTTAAGGCCCAACTGTACAGGTTGGTCAACACTCTTACGCTCAATTACGCCTGGTGCAACTTTTTCAATAGCGTCTGTCTTGGTAGAGGCAATAGGGCCCTTACCGTCGATTGGATTACCCAGTGCGTCAACAACGCGACCCAGCAACTCTTCACCAACAGGTACTTCCAAGATACGACTGGTACATTTACAGGTTTGACCTTCGGCCACGCCCTGATAGTCACCCAGGACTACTGCACCAACGCTATCGCGTTCCAAGTTCAACGCCATACCGTAAACGCCGCCTTCGAACTCGATCATTTCACCGTACATCACGTCTTGCAGACCGTGGATACGAATAATACCGTCAGTTACAGAAACGACGGTGCCCTCATTTTGGGCTTTAGCAGTGACATCTAAGCCATCGATGCGCTGCTTGATAATTTCACTGATTTCAGATGGATTCAGTTGTTGCATGCTCTGTTCCTCAATATCCGCCTACTTGGCAGGATTAGGAGTTCATTGCTTCGGCGAGCTTGGTCAAACGACCACGCACCGAACCGTCAATTACTGTGTCACCTGCACGAACAAGGACACCCCCTAGTAAGCTTTTATCTACCAATGTAGACAAACTCACTTCACGATCCAGCTTGGCACTCAGTGCCTTCGCCAACTTGTCTTGCATCTCGTCGGAAAGCTCGAACGCTGTCGCAACTTCAACATCGACAGACTTCTCACGCTGGGCCTTATGCAGTTCAAACAGCTCCTTAACTTCAGGGAGCAGTAACAAACGCTGGTTACCCGCTAGAGTTAAAACTAGGTTGGCCGCTGCATCATTCAATGCATCGCCACAAACATCCAAGAAGGTTTTAGCTTTCTCTTCAGTGGTTAAGCCCGGAGAGACTAAAACCAGTTTCATCTTGTCTTGTTGAGCCACGGCTGCCGCCAAAGCTAACATCTCAGACCACTGCTGCAGCTCGCCAGCCTGTTCGGCTGATTCGAACGCTGCTTTAGCGTAGGGTCTTGCGATAGTAGTAAGTTCGGCCATTTCGTACCTCTCTTACAAATCGGCTGCTAACTGGTTTACCAGTTCGCTGTTAGCTTGTGCGTCAATTGACGCGCCCAGTACTTTCTCAGCACCAGCCAACGCCAGAGCAGCCACCTTGCCACGCAATTCTTCTTTTGCGCGACTCACTTCTTGCTCGACATCCGCTTCAGCAGCAGCCTTAATACGGTCGCCTTCAACACGTGCCTGATCTTTCGCTTCTTCAACAATTTGTGATGCGCGCTTGTTAGCAGCTTCAATAATTTCAGCTGCGTCCTTCTTCGCTTCACTCATTTGCTGAACGGCCTTATGTTGGGCCAGCTCCAGATCTTTATCTGCACGTTCTGCAGCTTCCAGACCATCGGCGATTTTCTTTTCACGCTCTTCCATCATGGAAATAAGCACAGGCCAAATGAATTTTGCACAAAACCAAATGAATACAAAAAACGTTAGCGTTTGACCGATCAAAGTTAAATTAATGTTCACACCGACACCTCATTACTCTTTAGAAAATTTATATAAAGACCGAGGTGATTAAGCGACAACAAAGATCAGGTACATACCAATACCAACACCGATCATTGGTACTGCATCTAACAGACCAGCCATCAGGAACATTTTGGCCTGTAGTGCTGGGCCCTGTTCTGGCTGACGAGCAGAACCTTCAAGCAGCTTGCCGCCCAAAAGACCAAAACCGATACCAGTACCAAGTGCGCCTAAACCGATCAGTAGAGCAGCTGCAATGTATACCAAAGATGCTTCCATTGTTTTCTCCAAAAAAATATTAAAAGTGGAAAGTTAAAGTTTCAAAATTATCTGATCACAGCCCGAAAACTGCTCTCAAAATTCTCTTCTCCAGATAAAAAACACAACGTCTTTTATCTGGGTTAAATAAAATGCTTAGTGGCTCTCGTCCACCTCAAATGCCATAGCCATGTATACCGTGGTCAAAACCATGAATACGAAAGCTTGCAAAGCAATTACCAAAATGTGGAATACGGCCCATGCCCACTGCAGCACACCACCAAATATACCCCACAACAAACCGCCCGAGTACAGTAGCGCAATCAGGATAAAGATCATTTCACCTGCGTACAGGTTTCCGAACAATCGCAGACCCAATGAAATTGGTTTTGCAATCAAGGCCACAAATTCAAGAATAAAGTTAATAGCGATCATTACTGGAGCCAAAATGATCAACACACCTTTTGTTGGTGGCGCAAATGGGTGAAAGATCAGCTCTTTAATAAAGCCAATAAAGCCCTTTTGCTGAATACTAAAGAAGATCATCAACAGAAATACCGCGATTGCCATGCCCATGGTGGCATTCACATCTGTCGTCGGTACAACTTTGAAAAATAAGTGCGGATCTCCTGTAATCGTTTGAGCAGCCAACGGCAACCAATCAATAGGAATTAAATCCATCAAGTTCATGAAGAATACCCAAACAAAAATGGTACACGCCATTGGCGCAACGAGCTTGCTGCGGTAATGAAAAATATCTTTCACTGTGTTATCGATAAACTCGATAACCATTTCAATAAAGCTCTGCATACCAGAAGGAACACCTGATGTTGCCTTTTGAGCCACTCTATAGAAAAGAAAGCTAAAGGTAAGGCCTAAAATGATAGACCAACCCAGGGTATCGACGTGAAACGCCATAAAACCCATATCGGACGCTTCCTGACTTGTGTGCGCCATAGTCCAGGTTGCTTGCTCTAAAACAGTGCCATCTTCACGCGCATAACCCGCTGGCAATTTGCCATAGGCCATGTTCTGCAGGTGGTGTTGGATATAACCTGTTGTTGTTAGCTCTTCGCTTGCCATAGTTTCCTCAAGCACCAGTAAATGTTGTGCCCCCTAAAAAGGGTGCGCTTAAAAAATGTTGTAAAAACTCTCTGACTATCTTCAGAAGATATAAAGCCTTTTTAGAACACTTTTGCTTCAGTTCCGTTATCTCAATCCAGCGAATCATCCTGACTCTGCTACTTAATCGCCCTGGCTGTTAGCCACCATTGCAACATAAGCATTACTACATACCCAGTGAACAGCAGGGGTAAATTGACCGTTTCAAACTGCCAAAACACCAAACCAAACCCCACCAGGGTCAACATATATTTACCCGATTCACCCCGATAAAACGATTGCGCAACCAATCGGGTCGAGCTTGCACCCATATAACGGAATGCATAAAACGAAAAATACGCATGTGGAACAATAACAAGCAGGCCGCCCACAAAGAGCGAAAAAGAGAGTAACTGTTCCAGAAAGCCAAAAGCAATCAAGCTCAGTACCAATAAAAACCCCAATTGAATCAAGGGGATACGCATTACTGGTGGTCTTTTAATGCTAGTCATGGCGAATCTCTTGAGGGGCGCTCACAACCAATACTCCGTTTCTCTGCAGCTAATACGTCTACTTCTCACGCAAATTTAGCGCTCGAATTATAGGGATTATGCCTAATCCAATCAAGACAAATAGCTGTATAGCACCTTGCTTGAGATCAAGTAGAAGGTAACTTACTTAATCTTCACTGTAACCCAAGTGGCTCAATATACCATCCAGCTCATCCAAGCTGTTGTAATTTAAGACTAATTTACCCTTACCCTTAGCATTGTAGCTAATTTTTACCGGGACACCGACTTTCTGGGAGAGGTTTTCTTCCAGCTTCTCAACATCGTGATTGTTATCCACAATATCCGTCACGATCGGCTTCTGCTGTTGCTCGTGCAGTCGACGAACCAGTGCTTCCGTTTGGCGAACGGATAAACCTTTAGCAACAACCTGTCGCGCAACGCTGCGTTGGTCAGCCGCATCAAGTGACAACAACGAACGGGCATGGCCCATTTCCAAATCACCGTGCTCCAGCATGGTTTTTACATCATCGGTTAAACCGATCAAACGCAGCAGGTTGGTCACCGTGGTACGAGATTTACCCACAGCCTCCGCTACCTGTTGGTGTGTTAGCTCAAATTCGTCCTGCAACCGCTTCAAGGCGACCGCTTCTTCCATTGGGTTTAAATCTTCACGCTGAATGTTCTCTATCAACGCCATGGCAATGGTAGTTTCATCACTCACATCACGAATGATGGCTGGAATCTTATCCAGACCCGCTAATTGCGTTGCACGCCAGCGACGCTCACCCGCAATTATTTCATAAGTGGCGTGCCCATCGCGCTCACCAATTGGTCGAACAATAATCGGCTGCATAACCCCCTGGGCTTTGATGGAGTTGGCAAGTTCTTCCAGCGCTTCCTGATGCATATCGCGTCGTGGCTGATACTTACCGCGCTGAATATACTCAATCGGTATCTCAATTAAGCGATCGCCGGTCATTTTCTCTGCAGGATCGGTAGATTTCACTTCAGCAATGGCTTCGGCAGCAACAGCACCTGTCGCACCACCAAGCAGTGCATCCAAGCCCCTACCTAACCCTTTTCTTCTTCCCGCCATTGTCTTGCCCTAGGTTTTAATAAGTAAATATCTCTAAGAAACAACAGCTTCCACTGTCACTTCTGATTGAGCTGCACGCTCACGGCGAAGAATCTCACCGGCCAACGCCAAATAAGCCAATGCACCTTTCGATGTGCGATCATAAATCAACGCTGGCTGACCAAAACTTGGCGCTTCAGCCAGGCGAACATTTCTTGGGATGCAGGTTTTATACAATTTGTCGCCAAAATACTCTGTCAGCTGAGCGGATACATCGTTGGTCAAACTGTTACGCGGGTCATACATGGTGCGCAAAATACCCTGAACTCTGAGTTTAGGGTTCAACGCCTGCTGAATTTGATTGATCGTACTCATCAAGGCAGACAAACCCTCCAACGCATAGTACTCACACTGCATAGGAATAATCACACCGTTACTTGCCGTTAAAGCATTCAATGTGAGCATGTTCAGAGAGGGTGGGCAATCAATCAAAACAAAATCATACTGGTCAGCAAGACCTTCCAATACACTGCGCAGACGAAACTCTTTGTTCGGCAGCGACAGCAGCTCCACTTCGGCGGCGGTTAAATCGCCATTGGCTGGTATCACATCAAACTTGCCAGAAGGAGACGGCTCAATTACTTCAGCGGCTGTTTTTTCACCCACCATCACATCGTAAATGGAATATTCCAGTGCAGACTTCTCGATACCACTACCCGTAGTTGCATTGCCCTGTGGATCAAGATCAATAAGCAATACTTTTTGCTTGGCGGCCACCAGTGACGCTGCAATATTTACGCAGCTGGTGGTTTTACCAACGCCACCTTTCTGGTTAGCGATCGCATAGATTTTACTCAACTCAAGATCCTTGGTGTACTCAAGTACACAAATAAAATAAACATTTAGATCGTTACTTCTGCGTCTGCTGGCTCTGTCGAGGACAATGTCGAAATCAGTGCCAATAAGTGACGCTCACCTTCTTCTCCGGGGATGCGCAAAGGATAAGAAGCGGAAACATTATAGTGTTTTTCTATGGCGCTCAACTCGTCTGTCGGGTAAATACCCTTCAACGCCCAAAACTTACCATTCGGCTTTAACAGATGCTCACACCAGGTCGTCATATCCAACAAACTGGCAAAAGCGCGACTGATCACACCGTCAAATAATTCATCTGGCTGGAAAGCATCTACACGGGTATTCACTACCGTGACATTATCCAGCCCCAGCTCATTTTTCACCTGAAACAGAAAACGTGTTTTTTTGCCGTTGCTGTCCAGTAACGTGAAATCGCGCTCAGGGAAAAGAATCGCCAGCGGAATACCAGGTAAACCACCGCCAGAACCCACATCAATCAAACTCTGACCTTCCACCAATGGCGCAACCACCAAACTATCGATCAAATGACGACTGATCATCTTACGTACATCACGCACCGCAGAAAGGTTGTAGGCTTTGTTCCACTTATCGAACAATAAAATATAATCGATCAATTGCTGTTGTTGCACTTCTGATACGACAACATCAATCGCATCACAGCCATCAGTTAACAACGTAACTAAATCATTTCGTAAAGTTTGCGGCACTGTCTGTGACATATTCCTAGACATCAGTGTACAGCCGCCTTACGCAATAGACCTTGTTTCTTAAGATACACCATCAACAGCGATACGGCCGCCGGAGTAATACCCTGAATTCTGGATGCCCGTGCCAAGGTCTCTGGTCGAGCTTCGATCAACTTCTGCTTCACTTCATTCGAAAGACCTTCCACGGTGCTGTAATCAAACTCCGCAGGAATTGGGGTGTTTTCATGTTGACGCAAGCGCACAATTTCATCCTGCTGGCGATCAATGTAACCAGCGTACTTAGCCTCAATCTGTACCTGCTCGGCGACCTGTTTATCGGCCACCGCTTCACCCTTGAAGTTGGCAATATCACTGTAAGTTAATTCCGGGCGCTTAAGCAGATCATGCAAACTGTATTCTCGATTCAGTGGTGACTTCAGGCGATCCTTCAAAGATTCAGCCTCATCACTACCGGCCTGAATCCAAGTGTCTCTTAAGCGCTGTTTTTCCAGCTCTATCGCTTCACGTTTCTTGCTGAAGGCGCCCCAGCGGGCATCGTCCACCAAACCTAACTCGCGGCCTTTTTCGGTCAATCGCAAATCGGCGTTATCTTCACGTAGCAACAAACGGTATTCCGCGCGACTGGTGAACATACGGTAAGGCTCCTGGGTACCCATGGTGATCAAGTCATCCACCAAGACACCAATGTAAGCCTCATCGCGACGCGGGCACCACACGCCTTTGTCCTGCGCTTTCAGCGACGCGTTCAAACCCGCCAACAAACCCTGCGCACCGGCTTCTTCGTAACCTGTGGTGCCGTTAATCTGCCCCGCAAAGAACAAACCGCCGATGCACTTGTTTTCCAGACTGTATTTCAAATCCTGCGGATTAAAGTAATCGTACTCAATCGCGTAACCAGGGCGAGTGATATGAGCTTTCTCAAAACCTTTGATCGAATGCAAAAAATTCAACTGCACATCAAAGGGCAAACTGGTGGAAATACCGTTCGGATAAAGCTCGTGAGTAGTTAAACCTTCAGGCTCAATAAATATCTGGTGCGAGCTCTTATCTGAAAAGCGATTAATCTTATCTTCAATCGATGGGCAATAGCGTGGGCCTACGCCTTCAATTACACCTGTGTACATTGGCGAGCGATCAAGACCAGCGCGAATAATATCGTGAGTCTTCTCGTTGGTGTGGGTAATCCAGCAGCACGTCTGCTCAGGGTGGTCTTCGTCTTTGCCCATGTAAGACATAACCGGCGTTGTTTCATCGCCGTATTGTTCTTCAAGACCATCAAAATTGACACTGCGGGCATCAATACGGGGAGGGGTGCCGGTTTTTAAACGGTCTACTCGTAGTGGCAGCTCACGTAAACGATGCGCCAAGGCAATCGAGGGGGGGTCACCCGCACGGCCGCCGGAGTGATTATCCATACCAATGTGGATCACACCACCCAAGAAGGTACCTACCGTCAGCACCACACTTGGTGCGTAAAACTTAAGCCCCATCTGAGTTACTACACCCGTGATCTGATCAGCTTCAACAATCAAGTCATCAGCGGCTTGCTGGAAAATATCGAGGTTGGGTTGATTTTCTAAAATCTTACGAATTGCTGCTTTGTAGAGTGCGCGATCGGCCTGGGCGCGAGTCGCACGAACGGCAGGGCCTTTGCGAGCGTTCAACGTACGAAACTGAATACCACCTTTGTCGGTAGCCAGTGCCATAGCACCGCCTAGGGCATCAATCTCTTTAACCAGGTGGCTTTTACCAATACCACCAATGGCCGGGTTACAGGACATCTGACCCAGCGTTTCAATATTGTGTGTAAGCAGCAGAGTACGGGAACCCATGCGCGCAGCAGCCAAGCAGGCTTCTGTACCGGCGTGTCCACCACCAATGACAATCACGTCATAGTGTTTAGGGTAGTCCATAGGATGTCTCACTACTGTCTGTTACTGAGCCTATTCCCATTACAGATACAGGCAAATTTAAAAGGGCGAGCATTATATGTTGTGGGAGGATGGTTGTACAAAAAATAAACGAAGCTTTTTTTAATATTATTAATTAATAAGTAAATAAATATATGTATGTATATATATAAGTTAATTATTGTTGTTATAGTTACTGAGCCTGTTTTCAGTGGATAACCATATTAAAAATATATAAATCAATAGGTTGTAGCACTTATAAAGTCCGTATTTTTTGCGTATTTCCTGATCAATTGTTGATAAAAACCTGAGTATGAAATGTGGATAAAAGCGTCTTTTTTTAGAAATCAGGGTTATTAACATTTTTGTCCAGTACAGACTCTATGGTTTATACGATAGTTATTCACAAGCTTCGATTTTAAGACCTTAAAAACAATGAAAATCAGTAGGTTAGGGGATAAACCTGTGAAAGAGTGTTAATAACCTTTGCGAAGTCTGTGATTTTTAGAGGATTTGGCAGTTTTTTCTGTGGATAACTTTATTTTTTGGGCCCTTCTAGATAACGTAATTTATCTAGAAGGGCAGGATGAGTTGGTATAAACAATCGCGATTGATAGAGCTGTTGCGGGCACAACGGCACGAACAGCCCCAATAACAATGCTAATTCACAAGGTAAAGCATGCAGGGATCAGCTAAAGTCAGCCCCTGTTTACGGTGTTATAGTCACCCAGCACTAGCATATTGACATAACGTACGCTGATGCGTACGCTTGGTGGGTCGGAGGTGACCCATGACTACACTTAATGCAACAGAAGCTCGTTCCAAGCTCTACACACTGATAGATGAAACCTCTACCAGTCATCAACCTATTGTTATTACTGGAAAAAGAGGTAACGCCGTACTATTGGCTGAAGAGGACTGGAATGCCGTAAATGAGACTCTGCACCTCTTATCAATTCCAGGTATGCGCGAATCAATTCGGGAAGGCATGGATGCTGTGCTTGATGAGTGCGATCAGGAGCTTGATTGGTGACTTGGAAAGTCTATTACACTAAGCAAGCCCAAAAAGACGCCCGTAAATTGGCGTCGTCTGGACTAAAGGATAAAGCCCAGAAATTGTTACGCACTATTGAGAGTAATCCTTTTCAAAACCCTCCACCATACGAGAAATTAGTTGGGGATTTAGCGGGAGCATATTCTCGCAGAATCAATATCCAGCATCGTTTGGTATATCAAGTACTAGAAGAAGAAAAAGCAATCAAAATTCTGCGGCTTTGGGCTCACTATGAGTAAAGACTATAACAAGGCAAATTAGTTCGTGGCTGAGATACCCGTCAGGCTCGCTTCAATTACGGCTGTTTATGGTGTTACTTCCCAATACAAAAACTAGAAAAAATCCTTCCTAATAAATCATCTGGTGTGAACTCACCGGTGATTTCACTCAAAGTGTTTTGAGCTTGTCGTAAATCTTCTGCCAGTAACTCCCCTGCGCCCATAGAAAGAAGCTGAGCCTGACCAGTTAGTAATAGTTGTTCTGCTCGGTCTATCGCGTCCAGGTGGCGCCTGCGAGCGGTGAAGCCACCCTCGGTATTACCCGTGTAACCCATGCAGGTTTTTAAGTGGTTACGCAGGTCATCGATACCTGTACCTGCTTTTGCCGAGAGGGCAATTTGTGGATACTCTTTTTTAGAGAGTTCGTTTTGAGAGAGCCTGCTATTTTGGTTTGAATCGATTTGGTGATTGGATAAATCACATTTGTTCCAAACAATAGTGAGGTGATCGTCGGTATTTAATTTATCGACAAACTCCGGCCAGATTTTATGTGGGTCTGTTTCGTTGGTAGTGCTGGAGTCGACTACTAATAGAATTTGATCGGCTTGATGTATTTCTTGCCAGGCGCGTTCTATACCAATTTTCTCTACTTCGTCCGGGCTTTCACGAAGGCCTGCGGTATCGATAATATGCAGTGGCATTCCATCGATATGAATATGTTCACGCAGTACATCGCGGGTTGTTCCCTCGATGCTGGTAACGATGGCGCTGTCTCTTCCGGAGAGTGCGTTAAGTAAACTTGATTTACCGGCGTTGGGTTTTCCGGCAATGACTACACGCATGCCTTCACGAATAATGGCGCCTTGTTTGGCTTCACCTTTTACGGTTTTTAATTGCGAGATAATTTTTTCTAAATCGCCAGAAACTTTTCCGTCGGCGAGAAAATCTATTTCTTCTTCTGGAAAATCTATCGCCGCTTCTACGTAAATTCTTAAGAGGGTTAGCTTCTCAACAAGGCTATGTACTTGATCGGAAAATACTCCCTGTAAAGAGTGCAGCGCGTTTCGTGCGGCTTGTTCCGATGAAGCTTCAATTAGATCAGCAATGGCTTCGGCTTGTGCCAAATCCATTTTGTCATTTAAAAAAGCACGCTCAGAAAATTCACCCGGGCGTGCAATTCTTACGCCGAGTTTTGTTAATGTTCGTAATAAACAGTCGAGAATTACAGGCCCGCCGTGGCCTTGTAATTCCAGTACGTCTTCACCGGTAAAAGAATTTGGGCTAGGAAAAAATAACGCGATGCCTTGATCGATAACTTGAAAATTTTCTTGTTCATCCAGCTCGTGAAATGCACCGTAGAACGCTTGTCTTGGTTTTAATTCTTTTTGAATTATTTTTTCTGATAACTCGCGAACTTTTGGACCGGACACACGAATAATTCCAACACCGCCTTTGCCGGGTGGGGTTGCGATAGCTGCAATTGTGTCGGTGTTTAAAACCATAATTAAATTGTCTATTTTTAAATAATGTAGCTCTAATTTAACATTGTTCGCTTGCAGGCACCAAAAGTAGGCCCTTTTAAGGGAGCTCCGATGGGGTGTATTTAAGTGTAGGAGCTTGCCCTGCAAGCGAAAGTTATATTTAAAATTCTAATTATAAAAAAGGGAGCCGAAGCTCCCTTAATATTGTTACTTAACAGATCAGCCTTCGGCTTCAATCTGCTTGGTAATAATGTATTGCTGAAGAATAGAGAGCATGTTGTTCACGACCCAGTACAAAACCAGACCCGCCGGGAACCACATAAACATAAAGGTGAAGAAGTAAGGCATCATCTGCATTACTTTCGCCTGTGTTGGGTCTGGAGGGGTTGGGTTAAGCTTCTGCTGTACCCACATGGTGATGCCCATAATGACCGGTAAAATATAGTACGGATCCATTACAGACAAATCGTGAATCCAACCCATAAATGGTGTGTGACGCAGCTGAACACTTTCCATTAATACCCAGTACAACGAAATGAACACCGGCATCTGCACAAGCATTGGCAGACAGCCGCCGAGCGGATTAATCTTTTCTGTCTTGTAGAGCTTCATGGTCTCTTCAGACATCTTCTGCTTGTTGTCACCATAGCGCTCTTTCATAGCCTGCATTTTAGGCTGTACTTTGCGCATGTTTGCCATTGAGCGATAACTGGTAGCAGATAGCTTAAAGAAGGCCGCTTTAATACAGATAGTCAGTACGATAATTGACCAACCCCAGCTGCCAAGAACACTGTAGATAAATTGCATAAAGTGGAACAGTGGTTTTGCAATCCACCACAACCAACCGTAATCCACGGTGAGATCAAGGTACTGAGAAATCTCTTCCAGACGATCAATGTCTTTAGGGCCGGCGTAAAAACTAGAACTTAATGTAGTTTGGGTGTTGGCAGCAACATTGGTCGCCGGGCCGGTAAAGCTTAATAGGTAGATATCACCTTTACCTTTACGCAGGCTGTAGTTGTTGGTGTCTTCTGCGTTTGGTACCCAGGCACTTAAGAAGTAGTGCTGAACCATGGCAACCCAGCCACCGTCTTTAGATGTTTTAAAACCACCTATGGTTGTCAGGTCATCGTCGGCTAAATCATCAAAGGTAAATTTTTCGTAGTTTACATCGTCGGTGGTGATGGCAGCGCCTAAGAAAGGCTTCATACCCATACCAGAGGTTTCAATTGGGTTGTGGCTGTCGCGCTTAATTTGGCCGTAGAGTTTTGCCTGCCAGTTGTCCTGACTGCGATTGTTGATGATGTATTCAATACTCACCAGGTTGTCGCCACGGGTAAGTGTGAAGCGTTTGGTGATTAACACGTCACCCTGCTTGAACTGCAGATCGGCGCTGACTGTGTCTTGGCCGTCTGATAATTCATAGGTGTTTTGTACGCTGGAGAAAATAGGGCGCCCGGCTGCAGTGTCAGTTCCGTTTGCGCCGACTAAACCACTCTGTGCAATGTAGGTGGTTTGCTCTGTGCGGTTAAGTAATACAAATGGCTCATCGGGGTTATCGATTTCGTCTAAATGGTCGTTAAGAGAAACCTTAACAATATCACCACCGTAGGTATCGATCAGCAGGGTTAGCTTGTCGCTGGTGATACTGACCAATTGACTGGTAGATGAAGTAACAAAGTCATTGGTTGTCTCTTCTTCTTCAGCGTCATTGTGTACTGGAGGAAGATCGCTATCAGCAGATATTTGCTCTACAGCAGAAGGGATCACTGAATTAGCTACAGTCTTTGTCGTTGCCAATGTAGCCGTTTGTTGAGTTGTTGCTACTGGCTGGTTTGCTTCCTGGAAGTTACCCCATTCATCAATTAGTAGAATAGAGACTATAACAATAGAGCCAATTAGAAGTATGCGTTGCCAGTCCATTAATAATTACTGCCGTGTTGTGATTGTGAATTGTGTGTCGCTTTTTCAGAACATTCTTTCTCAGAGTGTTCTTTTGAAATAGTGGTGCTATTTTGAGGGGCTCTGTTTTCAGGGTTTATGTTTTCTTTGGCTCTGTTTTTGGAGCCTAACTTTTCGGGGACTAAGTCTACCCCACCTGAGTGCCAAGGGTGACATTTTAATAGTCGACGTAGGCCGAGATAACACCCCTTTAAAAACCCATGCGTTTCTATGGCTTCTTCTGTGTAGTGCGAGCAGGTAGGGTAAAATCGGCACTGATTACCAATCCATGGACTTAACAGGTAGCGGTAGATATGGATCAACTTGATCGCAATGCGCCTGCCTGAAAACCTTGGTTGGGATTCCTGCTTCATGTTGCTGCCATTTCTTGTGCTTTCTTGGCTTTCTTAATCACGCGTTGCCACTGCTTATTAAACAATGAGTGTAGCTCTGCATTATCCAGAGAGTCTAGGTTGCGTCGAGCTAAAACCACAGCATCAATCCCAGACAGCTTATCTTGCTGCTGACGAAAGGTTTCGCGGGCGATACGTTTAATACGATTACGCTGAACAGCAAGGGGGATGTTTTTCTTGGCTATAACGAGACCGATACGCGGGCACATTGCGTCATCACTTAAAACAGGGGCATTTAAAGCAGGGTTAGTTCTAGCAAGAATGAGTAAATGCTGATGTGAAGCTCGAAAGGGCGCGTCATCAAAGACGGCTTTGAAGTCGTTGGCGTTGAGTAAGCGGAGATCTTTCCCAAATGACTCACTCAAAACGCCACAACCTTTTTATACGTAGTTAAAAGCACAAGTTTAAATACGTAACGGCTTACTTTAATAGTAAGCCAATAACTATCAGCTTATGCTGATAGCTCTTTACGACCTTTAGTGCGACGACGAGCTAGGATCCTACGGCCGCCTTTGGTTGCCATACGGGCACGGAAGCCGTGGGTACGAGCACGTTTTAGAGTACTTGGCTGAAATGTTCTTTTCATTGGACTAACCTGCCGAATTAAAATATATATTTGCACCATTCACAATAATGAGGGTGCGCAAAAAAGAGGCCGAATTTTATAGATTTTAAGGGATTAGTGCAATCCTTTTGCCTCTTTATATGTAAATTAATTATAACCACGTTAAATCCACATCTTATATCCAACTTAATCACAGACTTATCAACAGACGCCTGCAGAAAGTGGAGTTTTTCTTTTCTTTTCATGCAAGTTAAAATAAGCAGCGATTTATTTTAACTTGTTGATTTTATTAGTTTTTTATAAAAATGTGCGATGCAATTAAGTTTTTTGTGGATAACTTAATCCACTGATATTACAATAAGCAGTAAGTTTTACACAGCCTGTTTTTGACGACTTATTAAATAATCTTTAAGCGGAAGTTGTTCACACATTTGTTGTGGCTTCACATAATAAAATTACGCGGCTTACAGGCAGGTCTGCTTGCATAATCGTTTCAATAAAAATAATTTTTACTTTTAAAGATATCAGCTCCTTGTGAGGGAAAACATTGCCAGCGTCCGTTTGGAAAAAGTGTGTCGATAGTTTGCGTGATGAGCTACCAGCCCAACAATTTAATACTTGGATTCGTCCCCTCAAGGTCGATGATTCGGTAACGTCAGTCTTATCCCTGCAGGCGCCTAATCGCTTTGTAATGGATTGGGTCAACGATAAATTTTTTGATCGTATCTCTGAATTGGTGTTGCAAAACGCCGATACCAGCCTTTCTGTAGAAGTGAAGGTGACCTCCCAACAGCCTGTACGCTATCAGCGTCGAACTGTGCAGCAGCCACCTGTAGTTGAATACTCTGAATTGCAAGCTGCAATACCCGCTCAAAACAGCCATACAAAACAGAATAGTAATGGCCCTGTTTTAGATGAGGCTGGTGCGTTGGTTATGGATGGCGCTAGTGCCACATCGGCTATAACCAGTGCAACAACATCAAGAATTGTTACCGCGACACCCGATGAGCAGCAGACTATTGCTGCCGGTAAGGCGCTGCATGTACCAGCCTCTGTGATGGGTGCTAAGAAAGAGCGTGCATCTACCGTTGAGGTTCGAGGTGGGCTTAAGCACCGCAACTACCTTAATGAGAGTTTTGATTTTAATAGTTTTGTAGGCGGTAAATCTAATCAGTTAGGTTTGGCTGCGGCGCAGCAGGTTGCCGAAAACCCTGGCGGTTCATATAACCCACTCTTTATATATGGTGGCGTTGGCTTGGGTAAGACCCATTTGATGCACGCTGTGGGTAATGCTCTGGTTAAGAAAAACCCGAACGCTAAGGTGGTGTATCTACATTCTGAGCGCTTTGTTGCTGATATGGTAAAAGCGTTACAGCTCAACGCCATTAACGATTTTAAGCGTTATTACCGTTCAGTGGATGCTTTGTTGATTGATGATATTCAATTTTTTGCGGGCAAAGAACGCTCCCAGGAAGAGTTTTTCCACACCTTTAATGCGTTGCTGGAAGGTGGACAGCAGATCATTTTGACTTGTGATCGTTACCCGAAGGAAATTAATGGCTTAGAAGAGCGCCTAAAGAGTCGTTTTGGCTGGGGTTTGACGGTAGCGGTAGAGCCGCCGGAATTAGAAACCCGTGTAGCCATCTTAATGAAAAAAGCGGAGCAGGCGCGTATCGACCTGTCCCATGATGCAGCTTTCTTTATTGCTCAGCGTATACGATCGAATGTGCGAGAGCTGGAAGGGGCGCTAAAGCGTGTTATTGCCTATGCGAAATTTACTGTTCGTGACATTGATGTACAGTTGGTACGCGAAGCCTTAAAAGATTTGTTGGCGCTGCAAGATAAGCAGGTGAGCATAGATAATATTCAGCGGGTGGTTGCTGAATACTTTAAAATAAAACTCAGTGAATTACTCTCTAAGCGCCGTAGTCGCTCAGTCGCACGACCACGACAAATGGCGATGGCACTGGCAAAAGAGTTAACCACCCGCAGTTTGCCAGAGATTGGTGAAGCGTTTGGTGGACGAGATCACACAACGGTTTTGCATGCGTGTCGCAAGATTAAGTCTCTTCGGGAAGAAGACTCGGATTTAAGAGAAGACTGGAAAAATCTTAAGCGCTCTCTAACCAGTTAAAAATAATTTTATATCAACAATAATTAAGAAGACTAAGAGACCATAAAATGAAATTCAGTGTATCACGTGAATCTTTGTTAAAGCCTTTGCAGTTGGTGGGTGGTGTGGTTGAACGCCGTCAGACGCTTCCCGTTTTAGCCAACGTATTGATTGTACTGGACGGTGATCAATTGTCTTTAACCGGCACCGACTTAGAAGTAGAAATTGTTGCGCGAGTTCATCTTGAGCAGGCTGGCGAGAGTGGTGAGCTGACAGTTCCCGCTAAAAAGCTTGTCGATATTTGTCGGTCTTTACCGGACGATGCGGTGATTGATTTTATCGAGAGTGATCAGCGTGTCATTGTTAAATCTGGGCGCAGCCGCTTTACCCTTTCTACCTTGCCTGCCACGGACTTTCCTAATGTGGAATCTGCCCAAGGCGATTTGCGCTTTAGTTGTGAGCAACAGGATATCAAGCGCTTAATTGACCGCACCAGTTTTGCAATGGCCCAGCAGGATGTTCGCTACTACTTGAACGGTATGTTGTGGGAAGTGACAGAAGGGCAGTTGCGCTCTGTGGCTACCGACGGACATCGCCTGGCTATGTGTACTCGTCCTATCTCTGTGTCGAGTGCAGAAACGGTGCAGGCTATCTTGCCGCGTAAAGGTGTTGTTGAGTTGGCGCGCTTGCTTGACGGTGTTGGCGCTGTAGACGTGAATTTAAGCGGCAACCACATTCGTGTTTCTACCGACGAATATACATTCACCTCTAAGCTGGTGGATGGAAAGTTCCCAGATTACGACAGAGTATTACCGCGTGGTGGCAATAAAGAGGTGATAGGTGATCGCGACGAGCTGCGCCAAGCCTTTAGTCGAACTGCGATCTTGTCGAATGAAAAGTATCGCGGTGTGCGCCTGACCTTTGCAGAAGGTCAGTTGACAATTGTTGCGAACAACCCCGAACAGGAAGAAGCAGAAGAACAGGTTTCGATCAACTATAGTGACGAAACACTGGAAATAGGCTTTAACGTCAGCTATCTGCAGGATGTATGTGGAGTATTAACTTCGGAGAACATCAAGATGACGCTTTCTGATTCAAATAGCAGCGCCCTGTTAGAGGAGCCAGATGGTGGCGACTCTGTTTATGTTGTTATGCCGATGCGCCTGTAAGGGCGTATTGGTTGGCGTTATTTTTCTTCGATGTCTTTAAGATGTCTGTCAGTGCAAAACCTCCGCAATCTTCAATCTATAGATATTGAGCCAGCCACACGGCTCAATATTATCTATGGCGCTAATGGCAGCGGTAAAACCAGTTTGCTTGAGGCCATAAACATCCTCTCTTTGGGTCGATCTTTCCGCTCACGAAAACATAAAACCATGATCCAGTATGACCAGCCATCTTTTACTGTGTTCGGTAAGGTGGAGTCTGTTTCGGATGTTGCTGGACAAGTTTCCGTGGGTGTTCAGCGTGAACGCAGTGGTGATGGGATTATTCGTATTGATGGTCGCAATGTTTTGTCCGCGATTGAGTTGGCTGAAAACCTTCCCGTACTGGCAATTGACAGCAGCGCTTTTGATTTGTTGGGCGGGTCACCATCGGTGAGGCGACAGTATTTAGACTGGCTAGTGTTTCACGTGGAACCTTCCTTTTTAAGTGTGTGGAAAGGCATACAAAAGTGCTTAAAACACCGCAATAGTTTGCTCCGACGTGATAAAATAGATCCTTTACAGCTGGCTCCCTGGGATGCCGAGCTGGCACGATTGGCCCACTCCATAGATGAGATGAGGGCAAGGGTGTTTGAGCGGTTAAGCGAAGCCTACAGAGGCTTGGTTGGTGGTTTGGAAGGATTGTCGGATGTTGCTCTCAATTACCACCGAGGGTGGGACAGGGAACAAACATTAGAGGCTTTATTGGCAGAGCACCAGCAGCGCGATATTGACCTTGGGTATACACGGCAGGGCCCGCAGCGAGCTGATATTCGCGTGATGGTTGGGCGCCACTTGGCTGCCGACACTTTGTCGAGAGGACAGCAAAAGATTGTAGCTTGTGCGCTCTTGATCGCACAGGGCCTGGTGTTTAGCCAGCAAACCGACCGCCAGTGTGTGTACTTGATTGATGATTTACCAGCCGAGCTCGATGCTCATTTCAGGGCGACATTGGCCGGTTGGCTCTGTGATATGCAGGCCCAGGTGTTTGTTACTGGTGTAGATCAGGAAATTTTACTTGCTGCATGGCCAGATAAGCTAAAGACGCAAGATTGTACAAAGATGTTTCACGTGGAACATGGTGCGGTGAAAGAGGTTGAATTGCCCAGCATTGCCGTATAGAAACAAGTGACGAAACGCGTATAAATAAAAATATAAGCTCATAGAACAATAATTCAATTGGCCCTTACTTATAGAAGGCCGCCATAGAAAGAAAGCCACAGATTGGAGTGGAAATATGTCAGAAGAAAACACTTACGACTCGTCCAGTATTAAAGTACTGAAAGGTCTGGATGCTGTTCGTAAGCGCCCGGGCATGTATATTGGCGATACGGATGATGGTACTGGCCTTCACCATATGGTGTTTGAGGTGGTCGATAACTCCATCGATGAGGCTTTGGCTGGCCATTGTACAGAAATTAGAGTGGTTATTCATCCGGATGAATCAGTCTCTGTTAGTGATAATGGCCGTGGTATACCAACAGAAATGCACGAAGAGGGTGTTTCTGCTGCCGAAGTGATCATGACGGTACTTCACGCGGGTGGTAAGTTTGATGACAATACTTACAAGGTTTCCGGTGGTTTGCACGGTGTAGGTGTTTCGGTTGTAAACGCACTGTCTGAGAAGCTGATCTTGACCATCCGTCGAGAGGGTAAAATTCACGAACAAACTTATATTCATGGTGAGCCTGCCGCGCCATTGGCTGTAGTGGGTGATACTGAAACAACAGGCACAGAGCTGCACTTCCACCCATCCCCAGGTACCTTTACCAACATTAAATTCCATTTTGATCAGTTGGCTAAGCGTCTTCGTGAGCTGTCTTTCTTGAACTCCGGTGTGCGTATCGTTCTTAAAGATGAGCGTTCAGGGAAAGAAGATGTGTATGAGTACGAAGGTGGTTTACAAGCCTTTGTTGATTACCTGAATACAAATAAGACGCCTATTAATAAGGTCATGCACTTCAGTAATTTCCGTGAAGAAGACGGGGTGAATGTTGAAGTGGCTTTACAGTGGAATGATTCTTTTCAGGAAAATATATTCTGTTATACCAATAACATCCCACAGCGCGACGGTGGCACCCACTTGGCGGGTTTCCGTGCAGCGCTGACGCGTGGCCTTAATGGTTATATTGAGCGTGAAGGCCTGGGCAAAAAAGACAAAGTAAGCACCACCGGTGATGACGCTCGTGAAGGTTTAACGGCGATCATTTCTGTAAAAGTACCGGATCCAAAATTCTCATCTCAGACCAAAGATAAATTGGTGTCTTCTGAAGTGAAGACAGCGGTAGAGCAGGAGATGGGTAAATCCTTCAATGATTACCTGATGGAGAACCCACAGGAAGCCAGGCTGGTTGTGGGCAAGATGATTGATGCGGCACGTGCTCGTGAAGCGGCGCGTAAAGCCCGCGAAATGACCCGTCGTAAAGGCGCTTTGGATATTGCGGGCCTGCCGGGTAAGTTGGCGGATTGTCAGGAAAAAGATCCGGCCCTGTCTGAAATTTACCTGGTGGAGGGTGATTCTGCGGGCGGTTCTGCCAAGCAGGGTCGTGCGCGCAAGACCCAGGCGATTCTACCGCTTAAAGGAAAAATCCTGAACGTAGAGAAAGCCCGCTTCGACAAAATGCTGTCCAGTCAGGAGGTAGGTACATTAATTACAGCCCTGGGCTGCGGCATCGGTAAAACTGAATTTGACCCGGATAAGTTACGTTATCACAGCATTATTATCATGACGGATGCGGATGTGGATGGCTCACACATTCGCACCCTACTGCTGACCTTCTTCTTCCGTCAAATGCGTGAACTGGTTGAGCGCGGGCATATCTTTATTGCCCAGCCACCGCTGTACAAAATTAGTAAAGGTAAACAGGAACAGTACCTGAAAGATGACGATGCGCTGACTCAATTCTTAACGCAAGCAGCATTGGAAGGCTCTTCATTACACGTAAATCCAAACGCACCAGGTATTACCGGTGAGGGTTTAGAGTCTTTAGTGAAAGATTATCGTGGTGTAATGGCGACTATTGAGCGCTTGTCACGCTTGTATCCAAGTGAAGTAATCGAGCAGTTGATATACTTGCCAGCACTACAAGAAGATGACCTTAAAAGCACTGAAAAGATGCAATCTTGGGGTGAAAAACTACAAAATAACCTAACTTTAGAAAATGGCAGTGGCAGTCACCACTATGAAGTAATTATTCAGGAAGATCCAGAGCGTCATTTACAGCTGCCTGTGATTCGTATCACGGCACATGGTGTTCCAAGAGATCGTATTATTGCCCATGACTTCTTCCAGTCTGGTGAGTACCGTTCAATTGTAAGTTTAGGTGAGCAACTCAATGGTCTATTGGAAGAGGGTGCTTATATGGCTCGTGGCGAACGCCGAAGAGAAGTAGAAACCTTCAAAGATGCACTGGATTGGTTAATGACAGATTCCCGTCGTGGCTACAATATTCAGCGCTATAAAGGCCTGGGCGAAATGAACCCAGAACAGTTGTGGGAAACTACAATGGATCCAGAGCAGCGTCGTATGCTTAAAGTGACCATCGAAGATGCGGTCTCTGCTGATCAGATCTTTACCACCTTGATGGGTGATCAGGTTGAACCGCGTCGTGAATTTATTGAAACCAATGCGTTAGCGGTAGCTAATTTGGATGTTTAATCTCTTTTATTAGAGAATGATTTAAAACAAAAGCCACCCATAAGGTGGCTTTTGTCGTTATTGGGGGCTAGATAGGGGCTAGATTAAAAGGAGTGTAATTTCTGATGTGGTGATAGCGCCTGCGGTCTAACGTTCACGTGGCTATGTGGCTAGTGAGTTAGAGCAAAACACTAAAGCCAACAGTTGAACAGGGTCTCTGGTCTCTGCGACGACACAGGTCTGGATAGACATAAATAAAGGCTTGGCACGAGACTTGGTGCAATGACGACGCTGAAATATTTGGGTTTCATGTCTTGTATGAACTGCCAATACACAAACATCAGTAATAACAGCCAATGAAGCAAAATTGGCAATTATTTGTGAGGCAGCAGTGGGCGAGCTGGTCTTTTTACTCAAAAAGGAGGGCTGGAAACCATATAAACCACGCCACAAAAAGTAAGTGAGTAATTACTTACGGTTCTTTTGCCATCTTCTCAATCTCACCTTCAATCCAATCCTTTACATAGGCGGTGAGTTCTCGACTGTTTCTGCCTTCAGCGTAGATTGGATCACTGATGGAAATCTCAATGGTGCCCGGATGCTTGGCAAGTCCTGTACTGGGCCAGTAAACCCCGGCGTTGTGCGCTACGGCAATGACTGGTGCATTGGCGTTGATGGCAATATCGGCTCCGCTGCGAGCGTAGGTTCCCACTTCACCGGCTTTGGTACGAGTACCTTCTGGAAAAATTAGTACATTATTGCCCTCACCGAGACGCTTAATGCCATCACCTTTTACTTTTTTGAGCGCCGCACGGGGGTTACTGCGGTCAATAGCGATGGGTTTGAGCAATGCCAAGCCCCATCCAAACCCAGGGATACGTAGCAGCTCTTTTTTTAATACCGTTGAAAGCGGCGCGAAGTGCAACTGTAGGAAAAAAGTCTCCCAAGTGGACTGATGTTTAGCCATTACCACAAAAGGAACATCCGGGCGATTTTGATCGCCGGTCACCTTGTACTTAATGCCGCAGAACAGGCGCAGATTCCAAATAGCGAACTGATTGAAAAACATAACGATGGAGTAGCGCTGACGATAGGGAATAAAGAAAAGCAATACGCCCAAGGCGCCAAAAATGAGCGCCAGTGGCAGTGTGATGAGGTAAAACAAAAAAGCGCGCAGAGTTTGTATGGCGTTCATCATGATTTTGTTTGTCTTATAAGCAGTGAGTGATTATTCGTTTTCGCTGTAGTGCTCGATAATGTAATCGGCCGCGGTACTTAAGTTATCAAAGCATGGCAGAGTTTCTAAAGATATGCCTGTTTCTGCAGTGCCACCGTCACTTTGTAGTTTTTCTAAAGAGCGCTGGCCTTTACCGGTTTTCACTAAGATAGGTTCACAGCCTTTGGCTAGGCCCGCCTGTAAATCACGGATGCTGTCACCGACCAATGGCGCGCCGGCGGCAGAAACTTCAAATTCAGCCTCAATAGCCTCAATCAACCCGGATTCTGGTTTGCGACAATAACAGCCATCGTCGGGGCCGTGAGGACAATAAAAAATACCGGCAAGCTCACCACCAGCGGCTTCAACCGCGACGGTTAATTTACTGTGCATGGCTTCGAGGTCATCCAGCTCAAAGTAGCCTCGAGCTAAACCCGACTGATTGGTTGCCACTATTACGGTAAAGCCGTTTTTATGTAAGTGAGCAATCGCTTCGGCGCTACCGTTGATCAACAGGAACTCATCGGCAGATTTAACATACTCATCCGAGTCCTGATTAATGACACCATCACGATCTAGAATTACCAGCTTCATAGGGTTTCGCCTTTAGCTCTTCGTAGGGACAAGCAATGAAATGTCGGCTACCTCAAGGAACAGATTGCGCAGCTGATTCAGCAAGGCAATACGATTGTTACGCAGCGCTAAGTCGTCGGTCATGACCATGACATCATCAAAGAAGGTATCGACGGAGGCCCTAAGGTCCGCCAATTCTGCCAGGGCTTCCGTGTACTGACGGTTTGAGAAGAGCGGCGCAACCAGTTCGGCTTTTTGGGCAACGGCACTGGCCAGCGCTTTTTCTGCATCCAGCTCAAATAAGTCAGGGTTTAGCTCGGTAGAACTTTCACCATTCAGTTTGGCCAGAATATTGGACACTCGCTTGTTCGCAGCGGCCAAGGCTTGCGCCTCGGGTAACTGGTTGAAAGCGTTAACCGCGTGAACACGATTGTTGATATCCAGTGGCTCACTTAAATTCTTGGCATTCACCGCGAGGAAAACTTCAGCAGAAATATTTTCTTCTTCATACCAGGAGCGGAAGCGGTCAATCATATAGGTGAAGGTGGTAGCTATTGTGCCATCAACATCGCTAATGTTTGCAGCGTGGCCATTGGCAGCAACAGACAGCAGATCACGCAGATCAAGGCTTAACTTTTTTCCCACTAACAGGCGCAGTGCGGCAAGGCTGGAGCGGCGCAGACCGAACGGATCT
Organism: Cellvibrionaceae bacterium; assembly: GCA_030597965.1. Classification (GTDB taxonomy): domain Bacteria; phylum Pseudomonadota; class Gammaproteobacteria; order Pseudomonadales; family Cellvibrionaceae; genus JAUVQU01. Next base: position 12,088 of record JAUVQU010000002.1, on the reverse strand, counting down.
TTGGAGCCGGTAGGTTTTTGGCCGATACCGAAAATCCCGGTTAAGGTATCCAAGCGATCAGCCAGCGCGACAATGGTACCGGTGGTGGTGGTGGGTAATTTATCACCGGAGAATTTAGGCAGGTATTGCTCGTTAAGTGCAATGGCCACTTCTTCATCTTCGCCGTCGTTAAGAGCGTAGTAATAGCCGGCGATACCTTGCATCTTATCAAATTCACCCACCATATTAGTGACGAGGTCAGACTTGCACAGTTCCGCAGCGCGTTCGGCTTTGGTCTGGTCGGCACCAATTTGTGCGGCAATGTGGCCAGCCAGCGTTTTAATACGCTCAGTTTTATCAAAGATAGAACCTAACTGCGCCTGGAAGACTATGGGTTTTAAGCGCTCACGGAATTCACCCAAGTTGCTCTTTTTGTCGGTTTCAAAGAAGAAGGCGGCGTCGGAAAGGCGTGGGCGAATCACGCGCTCATTGCCGTCAATCACCTGGGCTGGATCTTTACTCTCAATATTGGCGAGAGTAATAAAGTGCGGCATTAATTTGCCATCTGCATCGACCACAGGAAAATACTTCTGGTGCTCTTTCATTGAGTAGATCAGGGCTTCTGCGGGTACCGCCAGGAAACGGTCTTCGAAGCGTCCGGTCAGGGCTACTGGCCATTCAACCAAACCGGTGACTTCATCAAGAAGAGCTTGGTCGATAACCGCAACACCACCTACGTTAGCCGCTTCGGCTTCAACCTGCGTTCGAATACTTGTCTGTCGAGCGGCGTAATCTACTTGCACGTAACCGGTGGTTGGCAGCTTCGCTAAATAGTCGTCGGCGTTATCAATACTGAGTTCCTGGTTACAGTGGAAGCGGTGTCCGCGAGTCGTGCGGCCAGACGTAACACTTAGGATGTTGGCATCAATCACATCATTGCCGAATAACATCACCAGCCAGTGGGCAGGACGAATGAATTCGGTTCGGCTTGCGCCCCAGCGCATGCGCTTGGCAATAGGCAGGGAGTTGATCGAAGCTTCAACAATGGCGGCCAGTTTTTCTACAGTGGAATCGCCACCGCTTTTAACGGAAGCCATGAGCTTGTCGACCTTGCCATCGTTGGCGGTTTGCAAATCCCCAAGGGCTACGTTGTTTTTCTTGGCAAAGGCTTCTGCAGCTTTGGTTGGATTGCCATCGGCATCAAATGCGACCTTTGCCGGCGGCCCCCAAACGGTGACTTCTTTGGTCGGGGTTTGACTGGCGAGCTGCTTAGCGACAACGGCCAAACGGCGTGGTGAGGCGTAGGCGTCTAGTGAGTCGTAGGATAACTCGAGCTCCTTTAATCCACGCTCAATGCCTTGATGAAATGCTTCCATTAAGGTTTTAAGTTGAGTGGGTGGTAGTTCTTCGGTGCCCAGTTCTACAAGAAAATCAGCAGACATTATCGAGCTCCTCCCTTTTTAGCCGCTTTGGCGGCGGCCTTTGCTGCTTTTTTGGCCTCAGCTTTTTCAAGTTCAGCCAGCTGTTGCAGTACTTGTTGTTTTACGCTGTTTTCAGCCAGCGGGAAGTCCAGCTTTCTACGTGCATCAAAATACGACTGGGCTACAGCACGGGCTAACGTGCGGACGCGCAAAATGAAGCGCTGACGTTCGGTTACAGAAATCGCATGGCGCGCGTCTAACAGGTTAAACGCGTGGGAGGCTTTCATTACCATTTCGTAGGCGGGCAGCGGCAGGCTTTTTTCTATTAAACGGGCAGATTCTCGCTCGCAGGTATCAAAGGTCTGGAATAAGAAATCGACATCTGCTTCTTCAAAGTTGTAGTGGGACATTTCCACTTCGTTTTGATGGAAAACGTCTCCGTAAGTCACTTTGCTGCCGTCGGGGCCAACGGTCCAAACCAAATCGTAAATGGAGTCGACGCCCTGTATGTACATAGCGATACGTTCGACGCCGTAGGTGATTTCGCCGGTAACAGGGAAACACTCAAGGCCGCCGACCTGCTGGAAGTAGGTGAACTGGGTTACCTCCATGCCGTTGAGCCAAACTTCCCAACCCAGACCCCAGGCGCCCAGAGTTGGCGATTCCCAGTTGTCTTCTACGAAACGAATGTCATGAACGTTGGTATCGATACCAAGCTCGCGCAATGATTCAAGATACAATTCCTGAATATTAATTGGCGATGGCTTCATGACTACCTGGAACTGGTAGTAGTGCTGCAAGCGATTAGGGTTCTCACCGTAGCGGCCATCGGTTGGGCGGCGGCAGGGCTGTACATAAGCACTGTTCCAGGTTTCTGGGCCGATCGCACGCAGGAAAGTGGCTGGGTGAAAAGTCCCTGCGCCTACTTCCATATCGAGTGGTTGCAATATCACGCAGCCTTGGCGTGCCCAGTATTGTTGCAGAGCTAAAATGAGTCCCTGGAACGTTTTTGGATCAGGTGAATTGGTCTCAGACACGGCTGTCTGCGCCTCCAGCAAATAATCAAAGAAAAGCGTCCCTGTGAAAATACACAGATGACATTACAAAGGGCGAGATTATAGCCTTCCGAGGCCCCTACGACCAAGGTAAGGGGATAAAAAGAGGCTAAATATTGTTCTAATTACCAAGAAGTGCAGGAGAAGTAACACAAGAAGGGTAAAAACGACTATGTTTTGGCATTATTTGGCTGGCTTCGTTTATGTACTACCCCTTTTGTGGGTGTAGCATAAGGGCTCGTCCAAACCAGTAAATTCATAGATGTCAGAGGTATTATGACGGTTCCAAATTCACAGACCCGATCACTCAAAGAGCGTGTTGCGGTTGGATACATCAAAACAGTTTCTTATTTACCACTGTCGGTTAGCCGTTCATTAGGAGTATTTGTCAGCTTTTTTGCTGTTCATATAAACAGCCGCTTTGCTCAGGTTACACGTAAGAATATTGAATTGTGTTTTCCTGAACTCACGGTACAGGAGCGTGAAGCCCTGTCTCGGAAAAGCATGATAGAAACTTTAAAGTTAGGGTTAGAGATGCCGGCTGTGTGGTTGCGTGATTACCAGACTTGGCTAAAACCACGGATTAAATCCGTTATTAATCGCGAGTTACTAGAAGAAGAACTGGCTAAAGGCCGAGGGGTTATTTTGTTGGCTCCACACATTGGTAATTGGGAGATATTCGGGGGCTATCTGGTAGAGGTGGCGCCAACTATGGTGTTGTATCAGCCTCCAGAAATGGCTTCGGTAGGGGTAATTATTCGCGAGGCGCGGCAGAAGCAGGGTGCGGCAGTGGTGCCGACCAACAGTCGTGGTGTTGCCAGTTTGTTGCGATTTCTAAAGCAAGGGGGTTTAACGGGTATCCTGCCGGACCAGGTCCCGGGAATTGTAAGTGGAGAATTTGCACCTTTCTTCCATAATCAGGCACTGACAATGACTCTGGTGCATAGCTTGCGTGAGCGAACCAATTGTCGTCTTGTTACTGGCTATGCCAAGCGCGTTAAGGGTGGCTTTGAGGTGGTGTTTAAAAGCGTGGATCCAGATGTTTATAGTGACGATGCACTCATTGCTCTGACCGCCATGAACCGAACGATAGAAGCTTGTGTGCGTGATATCCCCGAGCAATATCAATGGGAGTACAAGCGTTTTCGGGCGCAGCCAGAAGGCGCGCCAAAAATATATTGAACTGAATAAATGTAATTTAGCGGCGCCAGAACATGGGGCTAAATAACACCAGTAGAGTGAATACTTCCAAACGACCCAGTAGCATGGCAAAGCACAAAATTAACTTGGCTGGGTCATTAATGTCGCCGTAATTGGCGGCGACTTCGGCAAGACCGGGGCCCAGATTATTAATACAGGCTCCTACGGCAAAAAAGGCGGTCAGCACATCCAGGCCGGTTCCAACCAATGCCAAGAACATAATGAAATAGGCGGCAATATACACCGCAAAAAAGCCCCAAACGGCATCAACAACACGGCTTGGGATTGAAGTGTTTCCAATCTTGATGGGAATAACGGCGCTGGGGTGAATGAGCCTTTTAATTTCTCGTGAGCCTTGTTTTATGAGGAGTAGAATACGTATCACTTTCATCCCACCAGCGGTTGATCCTGCACAGCCACCCATAAAGGCAAAATAAAACAACATAAACGGCAATACATTGGGCCAGATACTGAAGTTGGTAGTAGCAAACCCAGTGGTCGTTAAGATGGAAACTAGTTGGAAAACGCCGTGGCTCAGGCTGCCTCTAAAATCAAAAGTCCCAAAGTAATAAAGTAGGCTTACTGTGAGAATGGAGCCAAACAGTATTGCGGTTAAATAAAACCGGCATTCGGGATCCTGGAAAAAATGTGACAACTTTTTTTCACGCCAACTGAAAAAATGAAGGGCAAAGTTAATGCCGGATATCACCATGAAAACAGTACAGATCCACATGATTTTTTCGCTTTGGAAAAACCCGATACTGGCATCATGAGTTGAAAAGCCGCCAATGGCGATGGTCGAAAAAGCGTGACAAATAGCATCAAAAGCATTCATGCCAGCAACCCAGTAGGCCACCCCACACATTGTGGTCAGGGTGACATAAATAAAGAATAGGTATTTTGCTGTTTCTGTAATACGCGGGGTTAGTTTTCTATCCTTAACTGGCCCAGGTGCTTCTGCTCGGTAAAGCTGCATACCACCAATACCCAGCATTGGGAGAATGGCCACAGCAATAACGATAATACCTATACCTCCAAGCCATTGGAGTTGCTGGCGATAATACAAAATGGATTTAGGTAGGTCGTCGAGGCCGGTAATTACGGTTGCCCCGGTTGTAGTGAGGCCGGACAGTGATTCAAACAGTGCGTTGGTAAAGGATAGATGCAGCTCGTTTGAGAACATAAATGGTAGTGAGCCGAATAGTCCTAATACAATCCAGAAGAGAGCGGTAATTAAAAAGCCATCGCGGGTACGCAGGTCATGTCGTGAGCGATATACAGGAAACCAAACTAAAAGGCCGGAGATAAACGTGATTAAAAACGCGATTAAAAATGCGCCGACGTTATGGTCATCGTAAATGAACGATACCAGCATAGGCGGGAACAGCGTCAGGCTGAATAGCATCAACAGTATTCCGAGGATGCGAAAGATAATTGAAAAATGCATTAACGCAGCCCTTTAGAAAAAAGCAAAACCAACTTGGAATAGTTGTTCGATGTCTTTTGTGTACTTTTTGTTAACCAAGAACACAATTACGTGGTCGCCGGTTTTAATGACAATGTCATCGTGGGCGATCAGTACTTCACTGCCATTTTCATTTTCCCGAAGAATAGCTCCAATGGTTGCACCTGGCGGCAAGTCGACAGTTTCTATGGTTTTACCGACCACTTTAGAGGTTCTTCTGTCGCCGTGGGCGATTACCTCAATGGCCTCGGCGGCACCGCGACGTAGAGAGTGAACTTTAACAATGTCTCCTCGGCGCACATGGGTTAACAAGCTGCCGATGGTGTTTTGCTGCGGAGAAATAGCGATATCAATTTCTCCGCCTTGTACTAGATCTACATAGGCTGGGTTGTTAATCAGTGTCATCACTTTACCTGCCCCCATACGCTTAGCGAGCATGGAGGACATGATGTTGGCTTCGTCGTCATTGGTCAGCGCGAGGAAAACATCGATGTCTTCGATGTTTTCCTCCTGCAGCAATTCCTGGTCTGATGCACTGCCGTGCAGAACAATTGTTTTATCTAGTTGTTCAGAAAGGAAAGTACAACGATCGTGAAAAAACTCAATAATTTTTACGTTATATTTGTTTTCAAGGTAGCTCGCCAGTCGGAAACCAATGTTGCCGCCACCAGCAATAAGGATACGTTTGTAGGGCTTCTCTAGTCGGCGTAGCTCACTCATCACTGCGCGAATATCTTCTTTGGCGGCAATAAAAAAGACTTCATCCTCGGCCTCAATTATAGTATTGCCCTCAGGCATTATGGCGCTGCCGCGTCGGTATACGGCTGCTACCCGGGTGTCAACATTGGGGATATGTTCGCGCAAAAAGCTGATTTCCTGTCCGACCAGTGGTCCGCCGTGGAGCGCTTTCATGCCGACCAGCTGAATGACGCCATCGGCAAAATCCACCACCTGCAATGCGCCTGGTCGGTTGATAAGTCGGGCGATATAGTCTGAAACTAACTGCTCGGGGCTGATCAGAACATCAATGGGAATGGCTTCGGTGGTAAACAGCTGTTCCTTTTCAAGATACGCACTGGCTCGAACCCGGGCAATTTTGGTTGGTGTCCGGTAGAGGCTGTAGGCCACCTGACAGGCGATCATATTGATTTCGTCATTACTGGTAACGGTGATCAGCATATCAGCGTCTTCAATGCCCGCTTCTGCGAGTGTTGAGGGATGCGCGCCGTTACCGTGAACGACGCCAATATCCAGACGATCACGGAGCTCACGCAGACGATCATTATCTTGATCAATTACAGTAATGTCGTTGTCTTCATTGGCGAGGTTTTCGGCGAGTGTGCCGCCAACCTGACCGGCTCCCAAGATAATTATTTTCATGTTCTCAGGTGGACCCTTATTTTTATTTAAGCCTTAATGTTGAGCTATTCGGTTGTGCCCTGTTTGACCAAACAGGCGTAGTAGAAACCGTCATGGCCATTTATTTGCGGAAAAAGCTGACGTCCGCAGGTTTGTTCTATTCCCCATGTTGCATCAATGGGTAGGTGCTTTGCATCGTGTTGCTGTTGTAAAAACCGCTCTATCACGTCGGTATTCTCTACAGGTAATACCGAGCAGGTGGCGTACACTAAGCGGCCGCCGGGGGCTAAGGCTTTCCATAGCGCCTCTAGCAGAGAGAGCTGTAATTGAGCTAGCTTAGCAATATCTCCCGCTTTGCGCAGTAATTTGATGTCGGGGTGCCGACGAATGACGCCGGTAGCTGAGCAGGGAGCGTCGAGTAAAATACGATCGAAGGTTTTTCCGTCCCACCAACTGGATAAGTCTGCGGCATCGGCACAAATTATTTTGGCTTTCTTTCCAAGCCGAGCAAGGTTTTCTTTAACCCGAACGAGACGGCGCTCTTCTAAATCCAAAGCAGTGACTTCGGCCAGTTTCGGCTGTGCTTCCAGTATATGACCTGTTTTTCCGCCGGGCGCTGCGCAGGCATCCAATACGCGTTGATTCGGCTGTAGGTCGAGGAGGTCGGCGGCAAGTTGAGCGGCTTCATCCTGCACGCTGACTTTGCCTTCGGCGAAGCCCGGGATTTTCTCGACGGGGATCGCCTGCGCTAAGGTCACACCAAAACGGCTATAAATTGTAGGGGAGGCGTCTATCTTGGCGTCGCCTAGTTGCGCTAAAAATATTTCGCGGCTCTGCTGCTGTAAATCGACACGTAGCGTAAACGGTGGGTGTCGGTTGTTTGCCTCAAAAATTTGCTCGGCGTGATTCGGCCAAAATCGTTCGATGCGCTTCCGCAACCAATTAGGGTGCGCGGTAATGTAGGCGGGGCTTTTCTCTAACTCGACGGTAAGGCTGTCTTTTTGGCGTAAAAAATTTCGCAGAACACCGTTTATTAGTTTTTGGAAAGACGTCTTTTTCAATGCTTTGGCGGCAGCAACGGTTGCGCTCAGCGCAGCATGATCAGGAATGCGAGTATAGAGCAGTTGGTACAGGCCAAGCAGCAATAAAGCCTGTATATCCTGATCTTTTTCTTTAAGAGGCTTATCGAGCAAACGACCTAATATAGATTGCAATTTTGGCTGCCAGCGCAAGGTGCCAAAACATAGTTCCTGCAGAAGCGCCTGATCTTGTGCGGGCAATTTTTCTTGTGCTGGGGCCATTAGCCCAGCCAGTGAAGCTTGTTGCTGCAGCACTTGAGCGAGTGTTTGAGCTGCGACGACACGCAGCTTTACACCAGAGTTGGCGTTGCCTTCTGGCGTGGGCGAGCTCATGGAAGTTGTACGCCAACGGCAAAGCGTTGAGCGTGGCCGTTTAGGATGTCGCGGAAGGGCAATATCTTTTTCCCCGGCAGTTGTAGTTGCTTAAGAAGAAGCGCCTGTGTGCCACAGGCAATTAAAAGCCCGTTCGCATCAGCCTTTAAAATGGAACCCGGTTGATTGCCAGCAGTATGGTGCACGACTACCGCGTCCCACACCCGTACTCGGTCTTTACCCTCTAAAAAATAGGCGACAGGGAAAGGGCTAAAAGCTCGAATCATCAACGCTAATTCCGTGGCAGGCAGGCTCCAGTCAATGTTCGCCTCTTGCTTGCTGAGCTTGTGGGCGTAATTGGCAAGGCGGTCATCCTGTTGTTCAGGTTGCGTTCGGTCTGTTTTAATTTGCTCCAGCGCATCAAGTAGAGCGGGGCCGCCCAGGGTGAGCAGTCGGTCGTGGAGTGAGCCACCCGTGTCATCATTAAGAATGGGGCAGGTTGCTTTTACCAGCATGTCGCCAGTATCAAGGCCAATGTCCATTTGCATGATGGTAACACCGGATTCAGTATCACCTGCGGCTAGGGCTCGCTGAATCGGTGCGGCGCCACGCCAGCGTGGTAATAGAGATGCGTGTACATTAATGCAACCGTACTTTGGGGCATCTAACACGGCTTGAGGCAACAGTAAGCCGTAAGCGACCACCACCATGATGTCGGCATTCAATTGACGCAGCTCTTCTTGAGCCTCTTCTGATTTCAGAGAGGCTGGCTGAAAAACGGGTATGTTATGACGTTCGGCAAGCCCTTTAACCGGGCTGCCGACTAATCTTTTGCCCCGACCAGCAGGGCGGTCAGGCTGGGTGTAGACGCCAATCACTTCATGTTCTGAGTCAATTAGAGCCTGCAGATGATGGGCGGCAAATTCTGGGGTGCCCGCAAAGATTAAGCGTAAACCGGACATAATGGTCTCATCGTAAGGTTAAAAGAATGTTTTGTTAGCGCTGACGATGAGCTTTTTCTAGCTTCTTTCGAATGCGCTGGCGTTTTATTGGCGATATGTAATCAACAAAAAGCTTACCGTTTAAATGATCAAGTTCATGTTGAACACAAACGGCCAGCAGCCCGTCGGGTTCTAATTCGAACGCGTTGCCATCTTTATCTAATGCACTCACCCGTATGCTGCTGGGGCGCTCAACGGTCTCGTAAAAGCCGGGAACGGACAAGCAGCCTTCATCGTGAGGCTGCGTCTCATCGGCTAAAACTTCAACACTTGGATTAATAAAGACCAGTGGGTCGTTTTTTTCTTCCGAGAGATCCATCACCACAATTTGCTGGTGGATATTAACTTGTGTGGCAGCCAGACCAATGCCTGCGGCGTCGTACATGGTTTCAAACATGTCATCGATAATAGCGTGCATGCGGTCATTAACATCTTTGACTGGTTTGGCTGAGGTCCTCAAACGAGGATCCGGGAACTCTAAAATTTCTAAAATGGACATGGCTTTGTGACAAACTTCTAGTAAATAAACAATAAGCGTTGCTAATATTGGAGCAGGCGGCGTTTATGCGTATGTTAAGGGGGCACGGTGCGATTACGCAGCGCCGTGCATTATTACGCCATTATACCCTTTAACTGCCCGTGAGCCGAAACTAACAGGATTGGTTTTTTTATGAAAAAAATATTAGTAGAGATATTTGCACGGAAGATGATTTCGCTTTCAGGCAAGGAAAAAACGCACGGAATGAGGGAGTTTATATGTATAAATGACCGATTGAGTACGTTTTTAACGCAGCATGGAAGCGAAATGGCTTTCGTGAAAAGGTCTCTATTAGTCGTTACGGTGTTATGGCTGGCCATTTCCTCCGCTTGGGCCAGTGCAGAAGAGCTTGAGCTTAGTGGTTCGCACCCGCAGAAGCATGTGGTTGTGAAAGGTGACACGCTTTGGGATATTTCAGAGAAATTTTTAGCGAATCCCTGGATGTGGCCAGAAATTTGGCACGCTAATCCACAGGTTGATAACCCGCACCTTATTTTCCCTGGCGATATTATTAAGCTGGTGTATATCGACGGCAAGCCGCGTTTAGTGGTTGAGGGGCGTAAGTATAAAATGTCGCCAACGACAATTAAGTTGGTGCCATCAGTGCGCATCAGACCATTGGACGAGGCGATTTCGACGATTCCGTTGGATCAGATAGAACAGTTTCTGTCACGCAGTCGTGTGGTTCAGACGAGAGAGTTAGATGCTGCTCCCTATGCATTGATGGGTGAAGAGGAGCGGTTGATTGTTGGTGCGGGCGACAGTATGTACGCGCGCGGTGATTTTTCTGATGGTGTGAAGGTGTATGGTGTTTACCGTCGAGGGGAACGGTTTGTCGACCCTCAAACGGGAGAGTTGCTGGGTCTGCAAGCTTTAGATATTGGCACTGTAAAAGTGAAAGCAATAGCCGACGAAGTGGCGACGCTTGATGTAACTCGCACAACCGAAGAAATTCGTATTGGTGACCGCTTGCTGCCCTACGAGCAGCGCTCCATTGAGTCCACTTTTTTCCCATCGGCTCCAGAGGAAGATATTAATGGTGTGATCATGGCCGTCGAGGGTGGCTTGACCAATGTTGGCCGCATGGACGTTGTGGTGATCAATCGCGGTGATCGTGAGGGTATTGAGGTGGGCAATGTACTGGCTATCTACCAACAAGGGGCTTTAATCACTGATCGTATTGGTAAGGACAAGGTTCGCTTGCCGGATGAAAAATCCGGCCTGCTGATGGTATTCCGTACCTTTGAAAAAATGAGCTTTGCTCTGGTTCTTGAGGCGGAAAGGCCGCTTCATGTATCGGATTTTGTGCGCAACCCTTAAAGGGTATTTAAATTATTAGAAGTCCCTTCAGTTTTTAGGACCCGGGAAACCGGGTCTTTTGTTCAGGAAGAACAAAGTTTCACAAACAACATCAAGGAAGATGTTATGTCAGATTACAATGCACCTCCGTGCCTGGAGTCCCCAGAGCATTCGATTGCTGCACTACAATATATATCCGGTTTTGGCTGTCACAGCTATTGGAATTTATTGGAAGCGATTAACGGCATAGAGACGTTATTCTCATTACCGCTGGATTATTTGTTACCTCAATTTCCGAGCCGTGCGCGAAAGCAATTTCGAGAACTTTATCAAGGTAGAGAGAAAAGCGATTGCTGGCAACAATATCTTATGGATGTTGAAAAGCTACAGCCACTCAATGCTTCTCTTGTTACACACATAGACGCGCGCTACCCATCATTGCTCAGTAATATCCACAACGCACCGCCGATTTTGTATGTGCGTGGGGAGGTGAATTTGTTGTCGGAGGAGCAAATAGCCTTTGTTGGTAGCCGCCGACCCACTCCGACAGGAAAAGAAACAGCATTTGAGTTTTCATCCGAGCTAAGTCGACGCGGTTTGGTGGTGACCAGTGGCCTGGCAGCAGGGATAGATGGCGAGGCGCATAGGGGTGCATTGTCGGCTGGTGGGTCGACCATTGCTGTGATGGGGACAGGTATTGATAGTGTTTATCCTAAAGGCCATAAGGTATTGGCCGACCAAATCTTAGCTACTGGAGGCGCGTTGGTAACAGAGTTTTTACCCGGCACACCGCCATTGGCCAGCCATTTCCCCCGCCGTAATCGGCTCATCAGTGGCATGAGTTTAGGCGTAGTGGTTGTTGAAGCGGCGGTAAAAAGTGGCTCATTAATTACAGCCCACTATGCTGTGGAGCAAAACAGAGAGGTATTTGCTGTTCCAGGTTCTATTAGGAGTGCACTAAGCCGTGGCTGTCATCAGCTACTTAAGCAGGGGGCGACCATGGTGGAATCGCCAGAGGATGTTTTGAATGGGTTATGCGGCTGGCATTGTCCCTCGGTTGCTATTCCTGAACAGCTAATAGAGGGGACTTCGCTGCCTGAGCTGTCTAATGATGAGAAATGCCTCTGGGGCTCTTTAGGCTTTGAAGGGGCCAGTATCGACACCTTAGTAAACAGGAGCAGATTGCCGGTAGCGCAGGTGCTTTCTGCATTAATGACGTTAGAGATTAAGGGTATGGCAGCGCAGACAGGAAGCGGCTATCAGAGGTTAATATAGGCAGCGATTGATATAGGTTACACTTACTGGCAGTTAAAAAATCATTTGTATTGTAATTAGGCCGCATAAGAAAACTGATGATGGATTTGTCCCAACACTTAAGTG